>DATHEN010000889.1:0-10723 GCA_035318565.1 Polyangiaceae bacterium | reverse complement strand
CGACGGGCACGTCGAGTGCGTTGCACAGAGCGGCCAGGATGCAGTTTTGCGGTTTGTTCTGCTGCTCCTTGCCGCTGGCCCAGCGCAGCATGCGGCCGGTCTTGAAATAGCCGCCGCTATTGCCGGCGAGGATCCAGGGCAGGTCGTCGGTGTGATGGCCGCCGCCGGTGCGCTGCATGTTCGCGAGGAGCACGACGGTATTGTCGAGCATGCGGGCGCCGCTCGGATCCTTGGTGTCTTTGAGCAGTTGAATCAAATACGCCAATTGCTCGAGGTACCATTGGCAGACGCGGTTCGCGAGCGGCTTGTACTCCGCCTCACCGTCGCGGTGCGCGATCTCGTGGTGATTTCTGAGCCCGCGGTTTTCGCCCGCGTTGGCGAAGTCGGTGCCCGGCTTGGTGAACTCGGGGCCCAGCCAATGAAAGACCGTGAAGTTTCCGACCGAGTCCGGCCAAAGCAGCGACGCGACGCGCGTCACATCGCAGGCCATGGCCGCGACCACGAGCTGCATGTGCGCCTTCATTGCTGCCGGCGTATTGGGGTTGGCGTTCAAGGACGTGTAGTTGAGGCTCGGGTCGAGCGCCAAAACGGGTTTCACGCACGCTGGAGTTGCGAGATCGACCTGGCGCTCGACGGCGCGCACGGCGTCCAGGTGCTTTTGAACGCGCTCGCGGTCCTCGCTCCCCAAATTGTGCGAGAAGCCTTCAATCTGGCGGCCCACGAGATCGAGCACGCTTTTCTTTCGGGCGCGCAGCTGTTGCAATGCCGCCGGGTCCAGGCCCACGCTGCCGAACAGCTCGCCGAACAAACGCAGTGGGTCGATGTGCTGAGCGGGCGCATTCGGCGCGTCCCCGATCGGGGGTCCATCGAAGGACAGAAAGCCGTCGTTACCGCGGAAGCGTTCGATGGCTTTGATCACGAGCGACTCGAAGCGCAGATTGTGGCGCTTCGCGAGCTCTTTGCCGATGAAGCGATCCACCGAAGGCAGCGCAGCGGACTTTTTGACTCCGTCCGAGATCTCAGGCCCCGCTACACCACGCGCGCCCGTCAGCAGAAATGGCAGCGCAGCATGCCCGCCCAGGCTGCCGCCGTTGCTATCGGCGCCGTTTTGTAGCTTGAGACCGCCAACCAGCAGAATGTCTTGCCGATGCGGAATCAGCGGGACCAGGGGTGAGTAGCGCTCGTCCGCGGGCACTTCGGCGTCGGTGGCAATCTTGAAGTCGAGCTCGCCACCGCTCGGCCAGTACACGCTTTGACGCAGCCCATTCGGAACGGCCAGTACGATCAGACGCTTGGGATCGGGCGTGACAGCGGCCTGGCCGCTCTCGGTATTCAGAATCGGCAGCAGCATGCTGCTCGCACCGAGGCCGCGGAGCAATGCGCGTCGGGATAAGCGCCGGGTTCTCATCGTGTGATCTCTCCGGAGGCCGGCGCGCGATACAAAAACGAACGCGACGTGGTGATCGCGACCAACAGCTCCCGAATGGCGAAACGCGAGCGTTCGAAGGAATCGAGCGCTGTTTCCAGTGAATACGCATCCGCTCGGCTCTCCTCGCGGCCGAGGGCATAGCGCCACAGTTGGCGCGCAAAGCAGGCACGCACCTGGGGACTTTCTGCCAGCGCGCGCGTCAACTCCCCGACGTTCTGAAACGGCGTATCCCGGCCATCGAGCCCGACGATGACTCCCGAAGCATCGATGTTCTTCCCGCGTTCGAGCTCGCGGTAAGCGCCGATGGCGTCGAAGTGACCAAATCCGAAACCGATGAAATCCGTAAGCCTGTGACAGCCTGCGCACGCGGGATCTCGGAAGTGTTGTTCATGGCGCTCCCGCACCGTCGCGTCCGGGCTCGGCGCGGGTAACGAGGGGACGTTGGCTGGCGGCGGTCGGGGAGGATCACAGAGTATCTTCTTGCGCACGATCACGCCGCGCTTCGTCGGATCCCCTTCGAACGCGTTGCTCGTCACCGCCAAGAAACCCGCGCGCGTCAGAATGCCGGGCCGCGTCTCCGGGTCCAGCCGCGTCAGCGTCAACCCCGCAGCGGCGGGCGCCGGCACGCCGTACAGTCCAGCGAGCGACGCGTCCACGAGCGACTCTGGAGAGGTCAACAGGTCTGCCAGCGTGCCTTCCGTATCGAGTGAAACGTGCCGGGCGAACGCCAAGAGCTCTGCGCCCATCGCACGCCCGAGCTCGTCGGTGTACGTGGGGTAGTCCGCCGCGCTTTTTGCGCCCACGCCTTGCGTGAGCTCGAGCCACTCCGTAAAAAAGCCGTCGATTGTGCCCCGCGCGCGCGCATCCTGGAGCAGCCTCCGGGCCTCCGCTTCGATCGTCTCGGCTTTCTCCAGCGCGCCCGAGCCCGCGGCGTCGAGGAGCGTCTCATCCGGTATCGAACCCCACAAGAAAAAGGCGAGACGCGAAGCCACTTCGTAGCCGTTCAGACGGATGACGTCTTCGGCGCCCACTTGGGCAGGCTGCGCGCCGATCTCCCAGTGATAGAGAAACGCGGGCGCCTGCAGTATGGCTTCGATCAGCGTGCGCAATGCCTGCTCGTGGCTCAGCCCGATCTGCTGCCGCAGCGTCGTAGAATACAGGGTTCGGTAGTCGTTCTCTTCCGATGGGTCGAGCGGACGGCGAAACGCGCGCCGGCCGAGGCTACGGATCATCTCGAGCGCGCAGGCTTCTTCAGTGGCTGCCGCATCACACGAGACCGCCGCTTTCAAGTCGGTAGCCAGAGCGACCTGCTCGGCGACTTGCGCGAGCCCCTGCACATCGAGCTGGCTCATGAGACCCGCAGTTGAAAACCCGCTCGAGCCCGCGATGTCGCTCGGCAGCAGCTTCATCTGCTCGCTCGTCAGCGAATGACCCAACAGATCGCGCAGCGCATTTGCGTATTCGCGCCGCGTCAGCCGCGCCATCGGACGAAGCCCAGCCGTGCGCGGGTCCGTCGCCGCGGCGCCCCCATCTGGCCCCGAATTCGCGGCCCCAGACTCATCTGAAATCTCCGCCGTGCACGCGACGACACCCGCCAGCATCACCACCCCAGCAACTTGGCGAATCCGCGAGAGCATGCGCCCGTCAATCCTGGCGCATAGAAAAGACGCGGTAAAGCCATCCACCAGGTTATCGCAACACGGCGGTAGGCAAGCGTGAGCTCTCGCCTCACTCCGACCCACGCACAATACGTGGGCTCGCTTCAACTTTCTCGTGAGGCTTCATGCGTGCGCCGCGCGCGCAGTGCTTGCTCCCGGGCGCGGTGCTGGGACACTCTCTACGAGTCAGCGTTCGCGCGTGTTCGCACGGTGCGCGCACATTCGAAGCGAATACTAGAAGCCTATTTTCGCGGGTGTGCGCAGCGCGACTCCGTCGTACTGCGTGGCCGATAGGCTACTTCATGCAACCGCTTCGATTGAGCAAGCGGTGTTCGCGGAGGCACATGTCGAGCAGGATCATTCATTACACCGCACTCTTTGCGCTCTGCGCTGGCTGCTCCGGGAGCGGCGAGGAAGCGCTGCAGTCGGACACTCAGGCCGCCGGACGTACTCCGATGTTCATCGCGCCCAAAGAGCCGGTGGTGGTTGGGCAGAGCGTTACACTGTCAGGCAGAAACTTTCCCCCGAACTCCGCGGTCTTCACGGGTCAGTGCCCGCGCGCTGCGTCAGAGATTGTCCAATGCTCCTTCGCCAGCGTCGTGACGGATCGGCGCGGCAGGTTCGAGCTCATGCATACGGTGAGTGCCGCCGTGCGGGATGTTTCCTGCCTCGAGCCCGACGCGTGTCGATTCGCGGCGACGACGTCGTCTTTCCTGGTGAGTGACTTGTCGTCGCCCGCGACAGTTTTGCCGGGAACACTCAGCGTGCGTGTCGATCCGAACACGGACTTGGTCGATCTACAGGACGTCACCATAACCGTCACCCCGCAGTTCCCGACGGACGAGTACCTCTATTACGAGCTCGTTCAATGCCGCGCCGGGAGCATCGTACCCGCCGTTGGGCCCCTGCCGGACACCTGCGCACTCTTCCACGCTATCGCTGGGCCCGGTGAGGTGAGCGGGTCCGGATACCGGCTGAGATCCACGATATTCCCGGTCAACTCCGCACCTATTTCCTGCAGCCAGCCTGAATCCTGTGTGCTGTTCGCCAGAACCCCGACAGCAGCGCCGGGCTCGACGCCCATCAGCTTCAGAAGCGTGGCTGCGCCTGCGCGAGGCACGGTCGTGACCACACCCAGCCCAGTACAGCGCGATCAACCGGTCAGCGTCACGGGTAGCAACTGGACCGCGTTCGCGACGGTGCGGGTGGAGCTCTGTCCTCGCGGCCGTGACACGTGCGTGCCGCAAGATCCCATCTTGCTAGGCAGCGGGGGTACGTTCTCCGCTTCGCTCACTGCACTCAGCGTGATCACGTGGGGGACGCAGCTCTTCGATTGCACTACGGCGCCAGATGCGTGTGTCATCCGCGTGTACGACAGCCGTGATCCCGTGAACACACGCGTTGAAGTTCCTCTCAATGTGCAAGCGCCGGCGACTTGGGCTGGCACTGTGGAGCTCAACCTACGCACGCCGCTGGTGGAGGGCTTGCGGGTTCCGCTCAGCGGTAGCGGCTGGCCGACGACCGCAAAGCTGATGGGACTCACCTGCAAAGGCGCAGGCTTCGAGCAGTGCAGCTACTACTACTCGGGGGCCAGTGGCAGCGTCACGTTCCGGGGTTCGCACGTGTTCGACGATCCGTTCGACTGCAAGTCGGCGCCGAACTCGTGCGCCTTCGTCATCGCGGACGAAAACGGCATTACGGCGTCGCAATTCCGCATCCCGCTCACGTTCTCGACCGCCTCGCAGATCGAGGTCACAGCGTATTACGATAGCGAGCACGAAGCGTTGTTCCAGCAAGGGCTTGCCTTGTCCGGCCTATCTGCCGACGCGCACCAGAGTACGGGTGCCAGCGTGCTTTACTTCGTTGCCAGCAGAGGGGGCGGCCCGCTTCCGGCCCCCTTGCCGCTCGAAGGCACGTTCAGCCACACCACCGTCTATACGCGTGACCGATATCTGATTCTGTTCAATTACGGCGCGAGCTGGGGCTATGCCATCGACCAGTTCCAGAAGACAGGCGCGCTATTCTGGTCGTGGATACTGGCTGGCAAACCTCCGCTGTCGACCAGCGTTGGCGCATCGTTCTGAATGCGCGCGCGCGTGAATGTCTTTTCGAGATGTATGTGAGCTCGGCGGCTGTAATGGCCGCCGACATGAGCCTGTTGGCGCGCAAACCGTTAACATCGAGGTGCGATGGCAGCGCAGGCCAGAAGATCAGGCTCGCCTCGAAGCAGCAAGGATACTTTCCTGAATGACTGTACTGAAAAATCGCTGGATCTCAGACATGGTCCGGACAGGTCCGCGACTTTCCGGGAGTTCGAATGTCCTTTGCTCTACATTTGCACAAGCTGCTCAGCAGGGAAGCCGGAACCGACGGCGCTCAACGCCTGACGATGTGAACCTCCATATGCCGACTTTCGGTTCCACTGCGTTTCAGAGCGACGAGGTCCGTATTGTTCGCAAGCGCAAACGTGAACATCTGGTCCGTCGGATGGAGCACGGTTCCCGTCTGCAGGCTAAATTCACGATACTGACTTGCCGCCGACAGGACGTGGACCTCTGTCGTGTCGGACCCGGGTCCGGTCTTACTGATCGCGTAGAGATCACCGTTGGAATGGACTTCGAACTCGAAAGTGTGATCAGTTGGCTGCAACGCTGTCGCTCGTTGAAAGCGAAACTTTGTGTACTGCGATTGCGCAGTCAAGACGTGGACCTCCGTCGTTCCTGACTGCGTTGCGCTCTTCTTGATTGCGAAGAGGTCGCGATTGGCACCAACCTCGAATTCGAAGGTCTCGTCGGTGGGGTCGAGCGCGGTCGGTACTTGCAGAGAATACTGCTGATAGTTGCTCGCCGCTGAAAGAGTATGAACCTCGGTTTTGCCGCTTCCCGTGCCCCTTTTCTGAATGGCGAAAATATCGCGGTTTGGTGCGATCGCAAACTCGAATGCCGCGTCCGTCTCTTGCAGCGGCGTTGGAGTTTGTAGTGAGTACTGCTGATAGTTGCTCGAGGCACTCAACACATGAACCTCCGTCTTGCCAGAGCCCGTTCCGCTCTTCTGAACCACAATCAAGTCTCTGTTCGCAGCGAACAAAAATTCAGCCGCTTCGCCGATTTCTGGAAATGGCGTTGTTCGTTGAAGCGCATAGGTAGCGTAGTCTTGGGGAGGAGCCGGTCTGTCGCATGACCTCACCAAGGCCTCAATGTGTCGTGCATAGTTACCGGGTTGATCGGGCGGCATCGTTCGACCGATCGCCTCATCGAGGATCAGGCTGCAGTAGCTTGGTGTCTCTTGTGATAGCTCGGGGAGACGCTGCCCGGCGATGTCATGGCACCTTCGGCACGAGCCCTCTCCCGGCAAGAGAGCAACACCGTGTAGGACGGCGGTCGGTCCAGGATTTTGAGGCCAGGCGCGGTGCACCAACGGATCGGACCACACTCTTGGTTTGATCTTTTGACCGAGATCCATCGGCTCCTTCGGATGTACGACGAACGGATTTTCACCGGCGTGGCAGTCGGTGCAGACCCCGCCGGACCCGGCCAGGAGGTCCGCTCCGTTCGCGAAATCGAGCAACGGAACGCTTGCACCTTTCTGAATAGAGAATCCCTGTTTGTTCCGTTGATTGTCCCAGAAACATGCCTTCCCCGTGTCCGTTCCAAGACAGATAATGCCAAGAAGTCTAATCGTGTTTCCGCTGGCGCGGGGCAGAGCAAGGCAAACGCCGGCAGGCGAGGTGCTTTCGAATTCGTACACCTCGGCGTCGAGGTCATTGGAAATGAACAGTGTCTTCAGCTTCCCGAGCGACTTCCAGTTCGGGGCTCCCCAATCTGGAGGAATTGGTACGCCGGCAGCGCGGCACTCTTCGTGATAGGCAGCGCCACTGGCGGCCGTGGCTGCGTCGCTAATTACGGACGTCTCGCGTTTGAGTCGCTCTACGAGATGCTGTCGAAGTGCAGGGCCGACGACTGATGGCGGCCCCTGCCCCTTGAGGGCACGCTCCAGGAGCGCAGAGGCGTGGCTCGTAAAATGAGCCCTCTTCGGATTCGGACTTCGCTCGGCGACCGACCCCAGTACCGTCTGTGTAACCAGGGCCCGTTCCACTGGAGTGGCCTTCTCCTGATCGAGTATCCGTTGCACGCGAGTCAACTCGGCGCGCAGCCCGCGCTGGCGAGGCGGTACCAAGGAATCGAGATAGAAGGTCTGAGCCTCCAGCAGGAACGGCAAGGACGGCTGGATTTCCTTGCGTTGCGCATCGACGACTGAGCCATGTCCTGCCCAAAGCACGGGATCGTGGGTGAGGCCGGTGCGCGCAGCGCTTCCCGCCGGTCCCGAACTCCGGCCGCAACCGCCCAACATCAGTACAACCCCAGTCAGCCAGATGAGATGCGTCTGCAGAGCCGCTCCGATCGCCCTCGAGGTGTCCAATCGCATGACATTGGAGTTGCCTTCTACCGAAGGCTGAAGTTCGCCAACAGCAGTCCTTTCTGAAAGGTTCGTTTCGGTTTCGGAGATTTTCATCAGTCACATTCCTTCGCGTGGCTCGAGCTGATTGCGAAGAGCAGAACGGCGGCAACGGACGCCAGGGCACGGTGCGAGGTCGATCTTGCTGACATGAACATCCCTTGTTGCGACGAGCATCAGCAAGGAGTGAGCCACGTGAGGTGAAAGCCCCACCAGGACACCCTGAAAACGATGCCTCCGCGAGCTTCTGCCTGGCGCTCGCGAAGCGCGCGCAGAACGACTTGCTTCGGATGAGAGCCGCCGCGCGCGTGTCGGCCGCGTGCGCGGCGACCGGCCCTCTCGATCTCCGCCTTGAGCTTGCCGATTTCCTGGTAAGCAGCAGCGAGCTGCTCGACCTCCGCCCAGAATTCACTCATGGGCGATGCGACGCATCAAGCATTCGCCATGCCCCGCTCGGAGTACGCCCTCGGCCCGTGAGCCCGCGGACGGATTACGCAAGTTGCGCAGCGCAACCTGCTCGAGGTTGTGCAACTTGCTCAGAACACAGGCAGCGGTGCAAACGTCTGCGCCAGCCGTTCGTCTATGGCTCGCGGCAAGCGCTCCACTAGCGATCGGAGCTCACCTCGATAGGCCAGGGCCCATACGCCAAACTCCCTTGCGTAGCTGGCCTCGAAGAATGCTCCCTGGCAGCGGCGCTCGAAGATGCCTTCGGCGACATCGAACCCGTGCTGCGCTTTCTGGAATTGCGGATACTAGGCGGGGTTATGGCGCATGGCGCCCCGGGGGATGCCGCTCGTGACGTCGGCGGTGGCGACGGAGCCGCGAGCCCAGAGCGTTCGTTCGACCATGGCGCGAAAGGGCAACTCGAGGGCTTCCTGCACACCGCGCCCTTCCAGTATGCCGAATGCGCGCGCGATCGCCTCGATTGTCGCGAGGCCATGTTCATGCGGTTCGGAACGCAGGCGGTAGTTGGACTTTTCGCTCGCAGGTAGCATGGCGCACGGCATGTCCCGAAGTCCGGGAATACGCCTTCGCACTTTGGAGGCCTGACGCCAATTGCCGTCGGGTACCACCAAGGTCAGCGCCGAACCGTCGGAGGTAAGGCGCGACGCAAGGCGTTCGAGCGGGAGCGCGTCAGTGGCGGGAAAGAGCAGGACGGCAGGAGTCTGCAGCGGGAGCGGCTCGTTTGCAGCGGCCGGGTGACCTCGCACGACCACTTGGCTGTTCACCAAGCATTCGCTGGCGAGGCGGCCGGTATTGGTCGTCTTGCGGTCTTCGATGCGGTGGATCACGAGCAGCAGGCGCGTGCGCGTCTCGATACGCGGGATCAGCGAACACACGCACAGCCTGAGATGCATCCTGCAGCGTGTACAGCGCCGGTCTGCGTTGCTACGCTGGCTCATGCGCTCCGTTGTCGGCAAGCGCCGGGTCTACTTCGCGCGGCAAGGTCACGCGCTTTTCTCAGCGGGGATCTCGAGCAGCCACTTCCGAGCCTCGGCAACGGTCGAGACGATGGCATGCGGGTAGACTGGTGGCTTCAGCCAGTACACAGCCGTCAGTAAGCCTCGGAGCCAGGCGGAAGGTGCAACGAATGCCGAGCCGCGAATCACCTTGCGTGCGGAGGCACTCACGCGAGCTTCGTGCTCCGCGAACATGCGGCGCTGCGTTGCCGGCGCAGACTTGATCTTGCTGAGATCGACAATCCAGATGGCGGGCCGCTCGCGGGCAAGCATCCAGCGTTGCATCGCGCTTAGAACGTCCGCAACCTCGACGTCCGTGGCCGTCTCGGGGAACGAGAGAACGACGACATCGCTCTCGCTGCGCGCGAACCATAAATGATCAGGGGCATCCCACACATTTGCAATTGTGCCATGAATTGGGAGATCTGCGGCTTCGGAAGACGGAGCCCGCTGCTCGACTTAGGCGCTTTTCGAAGGCGACTTCCAGATAGCGGCCGCCCGGGTGTTCGGCTCCGGGGACTCGGCGACCTCCGCGAGCTCCGCCGTGACGCGTCGCGCGGAGCGTCGCGATGACCGCGACGAGCGGGGAGCAAATCGCGGAAGTGATGCAGCTGCACTACGCTCGCGGCCTATCTCTGCGCGCCGTGGCGCGCAAGCTCGGGCTTTCACGCGAGACGGTGCTCACGGGCGGAGCCGTAGCGTTCAGCGACGCGCAGCAAGCCCAAGCACGCTCTGTAGCCCTGCTCCGGGTTGACGTATCGCCCGAGCGTCAGCTCGAGAACGCCAGCGATGGCGGGCCCAAATTTCGCTCCCCAGCCGATCAGTCGCTCGGGCGGCCACACTTGGTCCCGATGATTGTCGGGTCGGTGCGCTGGATCCGTGACGGCCCTCCCACGCGGACCGTAGCTCCGATGTTGCGAGGCGATGCGCTAGCTGTCGTGGAAGATCTCGACGATGGTCGCGGTGGCGCGCACCTCGACGCGCTGGTGAATGCGCAGGTGGTGCACGCTGTAGTAACGCTTGTCGTATTCGATGTGACAATCGATGTTCACGCCGACATCGTTACGGCGGTCGGCGAATTCGTAACGCAAGGGTGGCAGCGCACGCAGCATGGGGCGATCCAGCTTTTCGAATGCCGAGTTGCGGCAGCCTTCCAGCTTCTGGAAAGGTCGCTCGTTCAACTCATCGAGCAGTTCCCAGATTGCCTGGTCAGCTCGTCTCGCGGGGATGACGGCGAGGCCGTAGTGCTGCGCCATATCCAGGTACGTCGCGTTGATGTCGGGCTCGTAGCGGTCAGGCCCCTTGACTGCACTTCGAAGCTGATCGGGGGCGCGCGGCGATGGGCTGAAGCCGTTCACGCTCGAGCTTCTGTGGTCGGAATCTCAGGAAGCGGTGGCGTCCCGCACCGTTAGCTCCGCACCAGGTGCGAGGCTCACAGCGGATTCGAAGCCTCGAGCATTGCGTCCCATGGTCTAAACAATGTCCTATCGGATCACCAACCGTCGAATTGCTCGACAGGTTTTCGCTCGAGCGCGCGACGAAGGTCGCGGTCCTGGTCGGGAACCCCTGTACGGCCGCGCTGCCGCTTGCTCCGAGCTTGCACGTCGCACGTCGACAAAAAAACTCGTTCGGCGTGGTGAATGCGCGTCCTGGCGCGTTCTAGGGGCACGAAATTCCGGGTTGTAAGCTGCGCCTATGCCGACCCTTCCTGAATTCGAAAC
>DATHEN010000888.1:0-10996 GCA_035318565.1 Polyangiaceae bacterium | reverse complement strand
CGTCTTCGCGCGACTTGCCGCTCTCAGCCTCGTTCCGCGTTCAGTAGGCACCTGCTATGGCAAAACGTCTTCTCGGTGATTCACTGCACCTCGACGGCGCCGATGTCGCAAGCGGCACCTTGGGGCGCCGCCATCGGTTTCGCTCGCGCCAGCCGTCGAGGCCCGGGTCACACCGCGTGCGTCCGTGGGGGTTAAAGTAAGGGAAATTATGCGATCCTAGAGGCCCCGCTGGCGGCAAGGCTCGGCGTCATCCGCTCCCGTGCGTTGGCCAATGATGCCGCGAATCCAAGCGCTGAGCCGGTCGATACGCGTATACACGTCGACTCCGAGACAGTTAGCCGAGCCCCGATCGAGCACGCCCGCCACTCGGGCACTCCCCGTGGCGTCCGTAACCAACAAGGGCCCACCGGAATCGCCACCGCATGCGCCCGTCCGGCCTTCACCGTCGACCCAGATTTCGCTCGGCCGAATGTCGACGACCCGCTCCTCGGCGAAGAAAAGCTCGCCCAACGCGCCCGTCTCGGTCATTCCACGTCCTGCGAGAGTCACGAGGCCGCCGATCCAGCCCTCGTCCACCGTGCCCTGCCACGGCGGGACCGGAGTTACATCGAGCTCTGGCGTCTCGCCGGGTACTAGCTCGATCAACAGCGCGTCGAGCTCGGGATGCGCCACGCGCTTCCCGGCGCCAAATGCTCGGCGGTCAATCCGTACCAGAAGCTCGTCGTTGTTTGCGCAATGCCCGGCGCTCAGCACCCAGCCGCTCGAAATCAAAGTCCCCGTGCACAAATGCGACCCCGCACTGGACTCGAGGCCCACGATTGCGTTTCGTTCGCCCACACTGAGCTCGAGCGGGGCAGGCTCGCTCGAGCCGTTGTAGAGTGCTGCAGCTTGCGAGCCGCAGGACCACTCGGCGCTGGCGCCCTGCTCACAACCCCACGCCGCGATCGCGAGCGCAATGGCCAGGGCGCGCAGCATGACAGGCGTTCCGGTCGGCTCAGAACGTAGTGGCCAGCAGAAATCCGCGGGTGTGCCGTGAGGCTCTCACCCAAGCCGCACCAAAGTGAAAGCCCGCGCCGCCGTTAATGCCGTAGGCTTGAATTCGGTTCGGAACGAACCAGTCGCCGCAGCCGAAAATATCGCAGTTTCGCACCAGCGGATTGGCGTCTGCGATCCAGCGAACCTCGCCTTGTAGGACGGTGATGCTCAGCAGCGTGGCACCACCGCGGCTGTAAATCAGACCAGAGTTGCCGACGAATGCGCCCAAAAAGCCTTGCGAATGGGTGGACGATGCATTGGCGCTGCCGTTGCCCATGCGGTTCAGCCAGCAGACGCGGGCAAAGGCAGTGTGGCTGGCGCCTTGAGCGTTCAACTGAGACGGACAAAATCCGTGACCACTCTCGAAGTGCGCGCCGCTCGAATCGGCGTGCTTGTCCACGACTGCGCTCTCCGGTTCGAGGAAACCGCTGCCGTCTTGCGGCGCATCTTCGACGGCAGGAGCCGCGATCGTGACGCCTTGCTCATCGAGCTCACGAATCGGCGGCGGTACCTCTTCATTCGGTCTGAGCGCTGCGAAGATGGCGCCCGCTGTGGTGTCTCCGAGTTTTGCGAGAACCGACTGCTGCGTCAGTTGCATCTCCTCACTCACGAAGTAGCCCCCATCCCCGGGCGCAAAAAACTTGATCGCGTGATGGTCGTCGATTTCGAGCGTGTAAAAGAGCCCTGCTGCCGCTTCAGCCAGCGCATTTTGCGCGCGGATCGCAGCCTCTTCGCTCGCTGGCTCGGTCGCGCCGCCTTCACCATCCGGTGATCCTCCGCATGCGCTCAGCAGAGCTCCAAGCGCCACCACAAAGCATGGAGTTGTTACTCGCACCTTCATCATCACTGCCTCCTTCGCCGCGCGCGGTTGGCGCGCTGCTCGGCCCTTCAGCAAGAGGCATGCCCCGTCTGCCTCAATCGCTCAGAGCCTCGAACAAGGCACAATGCGCAGACGCCGTGGCGTGCGGCTCTAACAGTGGCGCGTCGAAACTGGCGTGATCGCGCCGATTCTGGCGGATACCGCGGCCGCGCAGTCGGAACGATCCGCGAGCTGCCGCCCTTACAGGCAGGAGTTCGCTGCACCGTGCAGATGCTATCCTGAGCGGGATGTTCGCATGACCTTCGAGCGGCTCCTCGAACTACCATCGACGTGGACCTGCGTCTGGGGCCGCTTCGGCCTTCACCTGTTCCAGGGAGAGCTCTGTATTGCCGACATGGATCGGCTGGAGGCGGTGGGAGCAGAATTGCGACGCGCGCGGCCGGGGAAAACGGTAGAGCTCTCGCTCGTACTGCCGAGCGATGCGCGCCTGAGCGATGCCGAACGAATCCGCATGACCCAGCTCATCCGGCGCTGGGAGAAGGACCGTGTGGCCTCGGCCACCGTCATCCTGGCCGAGGGGCTGCGTGGCTCCCTGCAGCGCAGCGTACTCACGGGGCTCTTGATGGTAGTGCCGCCACCTCACCCCTCCAAGGTCTTCGGCACGGTGGAGGAAGCGGTCGCGTTCCTCTTTCCTCACGTGCGTACCCTTCCCGGTTGCGCGGCGACTCAGCGCCAGCTCCTGGCCGCCGTGCACGAATCCTACGAGGCATTCCGCACACGCTGAAGGGGTCGCTTTCACTCCGTGCTGAGCGGAGCGGCGAAGGCGATCGGCACGTAGCCGGCGCTGGCCGGCGGCTCGTTGTCGCCCACCGGGAATACGCCAGCATAGCCGATGACTTCGGCGGGGCCCCAGCAGCGCACATTACGACTCGCCAGCAGCGCGCACGTGTGACCGCCGAGGGCGATGTCCACGACGTTCTCGCCCGCGTTCACGTCACCGGCGCTGGCGGGCGTCTCGTCGTCACCGATGGCATTCGTGTTGCCGTAACCGAGCTGACCCGCTCCGTTGCCTCCCCAGCAGCGTACTTTGCCATTCGCCAGGAGCGCGCACGTATGAATCGCGCCGGTGCTGATGCGCAGCGCGCTCGCGCCCAGATTCACATCCCCCGCACTGGCCGGCAGCTCGTCGTCACCGATGGTGCTGGTGTTGCCATAACCGAGCTGACCCACGCCGCTGGATCCCCAGCAGCGAACCCTGCCATTCGTCAAGAGCGCGCATGTGTGACTACCCCCCGCGGCGATTTGAGCGACCTCGCCGCCGACGTTCACGTCGCCAACGCTCGACGGCACTTCGTCGTCGCCGACGATCGCCTCGTTGCCGTAGCCCAGCAAGCCCAGAAAGCCTGAGCCCCAGCAGCGCACTCTGCCGTTCGTCAAGAGCGCGCAGGTATGACTGCGACCAGCCGCGACTTGCTTGACGGCTCCGCCGACGTTGACGTCGCCCGCGACCGCGGCGACTTCGTCGTCCCCGATATCGAAGACGTTGCCGTAGCCGAGCTCGCCAGAACCGCCTCGACCCCAGCAGCGCACCTTGCCGTTCGTCAAGAGCGCGCAGGTATGCAAGGCACCCGCTGTGATCTGTGCAACGCTCCCCCCGACGTTGACGTCCCCAGCGCTCGCCGGGGACTCGTCGTCTCCGATCACGCACGGCGTGGACCAGCAATCGCCGTTCGTACCGTAGCCGAGCTGACCTGAGTTATTGAGGCCCCAGCAGCGCACGCGCTGATTCGACATCAGGGCGCAAGCGTGGCGGCTGCCAGTTGCGAGCTGGACGACCGTTCCGCCCACGTCCACGTCGGGCGTGCTCGCCGGGAAGCCGGTCGACGCAGTCAGACTGCCCGGCCCCCAGCAGCGGATTTTGCCGGTGCTGAGGAGGGCACAGGTGTGGTCGGAGCTCGCACTGATCTGGGCTACCGGCACGAGCGGAATGGGCCCAGCGCTTGCCACCAGAACATGCACCGTGCTCGAGCGCTCGTCGCTCGCGTCACGCGCCGTCACGGTCAACGTGTGCGTTCCGTCAGCCAGACCGGAGTAGCTGACTGGGGAGTCGCACGGGGCCGCGGGATTTCGGTCGAGCTGGCAGGTGTACTGGACCTCGCCATTCTGAAGGCTGGCGGAAAAGGCCAGGGTCGCGTCCCGGCTCGTGAGTACCTGCCCAGGCCACGGTGAGTCGATCGTCAGCCGCAGCGGCTCATCCATCGTGAACCGGACGGACGCGCTGCCCCGCTTGCCAGCAGCGTCAGTCGCGGAAATAGTCCACGCGTACGAGCCCTGTACCAGACCGTTGACAGACGCGATCCAGGTGTTCGGCGCAGGCGGCGGAATCGGCCCGAACCAGGGACTGGCCTGACACGGCACCGATGCCTCGTTGAGCTTGCAGTCGAACGAGAGCGAGCCACTCGCGCCCTTGACCGTCACGGTAGCAAGCAGCGAGTCAGTACGCGTCGTGTAGCCCTCGGTGGGAAACAGGATCTCGAGTGTGAGCGGTTCACACGAGGCCAGAGCCGGTACACTCAACACGACGCTCAACGCACCTAGCAGCTTTTTCCAGACCATGACTTTACCTCCACCCGCTCAAACACCCGACACACGGCACCAGAGCCGCGAGGCGACCAAACGGTGCGCTATCCGCCGCGCGAAGTCGAGGCCCGTCCCGGCGAATCCCCGCATGGTTCGATGCGTCAAGGGCACATAGTTGCCGCACTGTCAGAAGTGACAGCGATAAAGTGACAGCGATGTAGGGAGTCTGTGTTCACGTGCGTTTGGGGCGGTGTCGATGATCACCAATTGGTAACGAATTGGTAACAACGGGTGCACCGCAGATCACAGCTTCCACGTCGCTGGCGCACGCGGGTCGGGAAGATAGCCGCAGGTCGTACCCGTGCGGATCGTGCGATCGAGGTGATCCCCGAGGGTGGGATGCTGATCGTGAATGCGTGTCATCGCTTGGCGGATGGCTCGTGTGACGCTGGCTCGGGCGCGCTCGGAGTCCGAGCTCGCGCGTCGGTCGCGGCCCCCGAGGCCGACAGCGCGGGAGAGCTCACGTGCCAGGAAGTCACGTTCAGTCTCCGCCTGTCTGACCCGCCCGCGATCCCCCAGCAGCTCTGCTTCCTCGATATCTTCCTCTATGTCCGCAAGGCGGCGCCGGTAAGCGTCTCTCGCTTGCGCATCGAGCATTACCCCAGCATCACCCGCGTCCGGACTTCGTTCGACCGCGGCGAGGTCGAGCACATGGAGCTTGCGTCCCGGCGCGCCGAGGAGGCGAGCGAGATAGTGCAAACCTCTCAGATCGCGCAGTCTAACGGTGTGGCTATCGAAACCCAGCAACCAGTAGTCGCCTTCGCGACGAAACACGTAGTCAGTAGCCGGCTCGGAGTCCCGAGCGAGCACCGCGGCCGGACCCGCCGCGGTCGCCGCTTCGCCGCGGCGGGTGTCGTCGCTCGCGGCGTTGGCCAATGCGCGGCTAGCTTCGGTGCCTTCGCGCACTGCCCCGAGTCGATCGAAACCGAGCCGCGCTGCTTCGAACTCGAGGAGCGCGCGTTGTTCGTTGCCCATCGCACGCTGCGCGTACCCCAGGCCCATGCGGGCGAGCGCCGTTTCGTATGGTGCGCCGATCTGGGTCCAGAGGTGCGCCGCTTGATCGAAATCTCGGCATGCACCCGTGGTATTGCCGCGGGCCAGATGCACGCGCCCATACGCGAGCGCTGCGCTGGCGGCGAGCGGCTTGCTTTCGAAGGCTCGGGCGATACGCGCGAGCTCGCTTGCCGCAGCCTCTGCTAGCGCCCAATCTCCGGCCGCTACCGCGATCTCGGCTTGAGCTTCGAACAGCGGGGCTTGGCGAAGCTCCGTGTGCGGAGGAAGTTCCTTGGATGGGATCGAAAGCGGATGCTCGAGCGCGTTTCGGATGGAATCCGCGGCGACCGCGATGTCGCCCTTCGCAAGGTGCACGAGCGCGAGGCCGGGTTGCGGGTCCCAGCCTATCTCGTGCGCAGAGCGAAAGGCGTCCTCCGCACCTGCAATGTCTCCCCTGAGCAGCCGGATTCGGCCAAGCTCCATCAGCGGCCAACCGAACTCGCGGCGGAGGTACGGGCGTAGCTCTTCACACGCGGCGAGGGCCTGCTGCTCCGCTTCGCTCCATGAGCCGCGGAGGCGCAGGATCTCGGCGCGATGGATGCGGCAACGTCCGTGGACGCTGCCGATCGGCTGGCCATGACGCCACTTCTCCATGGCGATGGTCCATTCTTCGGCCAGATCATATTGCGCGATCCCCTGAAGTGCGCACACGAGTTCGCAATAGACGACGCCAGTGAGCAGCGGATCGAGCTCGCCCGAGGCGGTGGCTACGCCCGCTTCATTGAGCAGCAGCAGGCCTTCGCCAACGTGGCCGTCCAGGATGAGGCTGCGAGCTTCGGCGACACGCGCAACGGCGGCGGCGGCTGGATCGTGCCGCACGCCGACTTCGATGGCATGCCGGGCCCAATGGAGCGCGCGCTCGAAATCTCCCGAGAGCAGCCGTTCATAGCTCGTGACAACCGCTAGCCAGGCGTGAACCGGCGTCTCGTCATGACCCTCGAGCAGTCGTTCCGCGCGTTTCATCCAGCCGCGGACCGGCGCCATGAGCGCGGTGTCGAACAGCAGATGAAGCGCTACACGTACGGCAGCCCCCGCCGCCAACACGTGATCCTTGCCGCGTAGAGCTTCTGTGTGCGCGCGTTCCCAGGCATCGATGGTGCGATCGAGATCACCCGCCGCGTACGCGACACCGGCGAAAAAGGGGAGGTCCGGCCCACACAGCGGGAGGCAGGCGTCCGCGTTCGTGAGCAGCTCGAAAGCCTCTTGCCACTCGCCGCGGTCAGCTGCTGCGCGGGCCTGTTCCACGGCCGTTGTTTGGGTAGGGTCGCTCATGCTGCGTCGATTCGTTGACTGTAGCCGCCGATGTTCCCGCCGTAACGCCGGTTGTTACGCCACAAGGGTGGAGGCACAAACCCTATGCAGAAGATGACGAGCGACGGGACTTTACTCGAATATGAGATCAAGGGATCTGGAGAGCCGGTGCTCTTGATTTCCACGGGCCCCATTGCGGACAGTTTCATGCCGTTCCTGTCCGAGAAGGCGCTGCTCGAGCGCTATCGCATGATCGCGTATCATCAGCGCGGCCAGGTGGGCAGCCCGCGTGGGGCCGGCGCCGGAGCGGTAAGCTTCCAGGAGCACGCAGCCGACGCCGCTCGGCTGCTGCGCCATCTCGGCATTCCTCGCGCCCACGTCGCTGGACATTCCACCGGCGCGATCATCGCCTTGCAACTTGCCGCCGATGAACCCGCACTCGTTCACACGCTGGTGCTTCTCGAGCCGCCGTTGATGTCAGTGCCGAGCGCCGGCGCTTTCTTCGAAAAGATAGGACCCGCGCTGGCGGCCTACCAGGCGGGCGACAGTAAGAACGCGATGGCGAAGTTCCTGAGTGTCGTGTCGAGCCTCGACTGGGACTCCTGCCGCGCGGCCATCCAGAAGCATGTTCCCGGCGGCGTCGCGCAGGCGATGAAGGACGCTGACAGCCTCTTCGGCGGCTACCTGATTGCGCTGCAGGCCTGGCAGTTCGGCGCACAGCAAGCGAGCGCGATTGCTCAGCCGCTGCTTTCGGTGCTCGGAACGGCAACGGAACAGTTGTTCGTGGAAAGCCACGAGCTGCTCCATGCGTGGTTCCCTCGCATGGAAGACTGCAAGATCGAGGGTGTCGCCCACCTCTTGCACATCCAACGTCCAGAGGCGGTGTTGTCCGGCGTCGCGGCGTGGCTTGCTAGACACCCGATGCAGCGCTCGAAGCCCGAATCCGTTTCCGAGAACCGAACGCCAGCGATCGAGACCTGAGCGAGTGCACATCATCTTCGTGTCAAAAGAGGCGTGGTCAGGGGGGCGACACGGCTCATTTGCCTGGCTTTCTCGCGACCGAAGTCCGCAAACGCACCGTTCAAGATGCAGAGTTCGCTCAGCAAGAGAAAAGGTCAATGTGTCGATCACGACATCAGTCTCGGATTTCGCGCCCGTAAGCACGTTGCGGTGCTTCAGCTTCGGAGCTGGCGTAAGCATGCCGTTCGTGGTGGGAACGCCCTCTCCATTTGAAATCGCAAGTTGGACTCTGAACCAAGCTTCGCTCAGCAGTCTTTCGGTGGCGATCACCCAGCTCTATTCTCGCAACAACGCGTTAGTAGCGCCGCCACAGCGCCGATTGGGGAATCCAATGCGCTCCCTCGTGGACGTGCCGGCGCGCGCGCAAGTGCGCACGAGATGGACGGCGCCGCCAGAACTCGGCGGTTTCTTCATGTCCAGCGCATCATCGCCATCGACGCATGCGGGCTTAGTTAAGCCCTCAACTTCCGATTTCACGCGCAGAGGGCTTCCCCGGCAGCGTGTCACTTCTACCCGCGCATCCGCGCGAGTCAATCCGTCGAGCTCGGCTGAACTACGCGCGCTGAACTGCGGCGAGTTTCAACTCAGACCTGCGCGCGAAGCGCGGCGGCGTAGGCCTGGCCGGCCGCCACGCCCCCATCGTTGCAAGGGATCTGCCTGCCGGTGAAAACGCGGTGACCGCGACTTTCGAGCGCAGCGGTCAAGCTGGTGACCAGGAGATGGTTCTGAAAACAGCCGCCCGAGAGCACGACGATTTCCGCGGCCGCGCGCTCGGCGACCTGCACCGCGCTGGCCACCAGCGCCGCGTGAAAGCGGCTCGAAATGAGCTTCCGGGGCGCGTGGTGCGCCACGTCCTCGATGAGCTCCCGGACCAGGGGAGCGATATCGCAGATGAAGGGGGCAGCCGGCGCGCAGGCCGCACGGAGAGGAAGCGAATACGGAGCTCCGAGGCTTCCCTCGGCTGCGAACTCGAGCTCCATGGCCGCGCAGCCTTCGAAGCTTGCGACGGATCTTAGCCCGGCGATCGCAGCAACGGCGTCGAACAAGCGCCCGATGCTCGAGGTGAGCGGCGCATTCAGACCGCGCTCCATGGCGCTGCGCAGAACCCTGAGCTTCCCGGGCGGAAGCCAGCGCTGCCCGAATTCCTCGATCGAACTCGGATCGACAGCGCACAACACGCCCAGCGCGCTCCTGTAGGGCTCCTGCGCCGCGAGGTCGCCGCCAGGCAGAGGAAAGCTGGAAAAGTGTGCAAAGCGTTGGGCTACGCCGCTCTGCACCAGCAGGAACTCGCCGCCCCAAAGCGTTCCGTCGGACCCGAGGCCCATGCCATCCCAGGCGATGCCGAGGACCGGTTCAGTCAGGGCGTATTCGGCCATGACCGCTGCCACGTGAGCGTAATGGTGCTGCACGCGCACGAGCGACACCTCGAAGCGACGGGCCAGCTCTTCCGCGGCCCGAGTCGATGCGAAGTCGGGATGCAAGTCGCAGGCGATGACGTCCGGGGTCGCCTTGAAAAAGGCCAGCATGTCCTCGATACAGCGCTCGAACGCAAAGAGCGTTCGGCTGTCGTCCAGGTCGCCGATGTGTTGACTGAGAACGAGCTCGGCGTTTCTCGCGAGCGCCACGCTGGACTTGAGCTGCGCACCCAGCGCCAAGATCGTCTTGTCCGTCGAGAGCCGAGCAACCGGACGCGGGGCGTAACCGCGTGCGCGCCGCAAGATCACTGGACCGGAGCAGCCGACGCGGGTCACCGAATCGTCCAACGGGCGGGCGATGGGCCGATTGTGGCTGAGGTAAGCGTCGGCGATACCGCCCAGGCGCGCGATGGCGTCGGCGCTTTCTACGCAGAGCGGTTCCCCGCTGCGGTTGCCGCTCGTACAGACCAGGGGCCGCCCGGCGCGCTCCGCCAACGAGCGGTGTAAAGGCGAGCTCGGCAGCATGCATCCGAGCCAGGGATTCGCGGGCGCCACACCAGACGCAATCGAGAGCTCACTGCCCACTCCCCGCTCGAGCAAGACGATCGGGCCCTCCGGGCTGTCGAGCAGCGCGGCTTCGGCGGGGTTCAGCTGGGCGTAGCGTTCGAGCTCGGCGAGGCTCGCGAAGAGCACGGCGAACGGCTTTTCCTCGCGGCCCTTGCGCTCACGCAAGCGCCTGACTGCGAGCTCGTTCGTGGCATCGACGAGCAATTGAAACCCGCCCACGCCGCGTAGCGCCAGCACCAAACCGCCGGCCAAGATTTCCAACGAACGGTCGAGAGCGCTCGCGCCACGGCATTCGCGCTGGCCCGCTCGGTCCAAGAGCTCGAGCTCGGGCCCGCACTCGGGGCAGGCCATGGTCTCGGCGTGAAAGCGCCGATCGCGCGCGTCGTGGTACTCACGCAAGCACGCCGCACACAACGGAAACTCGCGCAGCGTCGTACCCTCTCGGTCGTAAGGCAGCCGCTGGATCGCGGAGTAGCGTGGTCCGCAGCGCGAGCAGGCCGTAAACGGATAGCCGTGCCTCCGACTCGTGGGATCCGACAGCTCACGCGTGCACTCCAGGCAAGGGCCGAGATCGGCAGGGATCGAGACCAAGCTCGGCCCGCTCGGACTGCTCTCCAGAATTGCGAATGACGCCTCCTCACGTTCGGCCAGCTCGACGCGTTCGAGCGCCGTCACGCACGCGGGCAGCGGCGCAGCGGCCAGCGCCAGCATCCACGCCTCGACGGCCTCGCGCGAGCCCTGGCCTTCGATTTCGACACGGCCGCTCGTGTTCTTTACCCAGCCCACGATCTCGTGCCGCACGGCCTCGCGATACACGAACGGCCGAAATCCTACGCCCTGTACCGTGCCGTAGGCAACCAGATGAAAGCGCGGCACGTTGGGCTCAGCTCGCGTGGTAGCGGGCGACGATTAGCGTCACGTCGTCGTCCTGCACGTCCATGAAACTCCGGACACGCGCGAGCACGCCATCTCGAACGCGTTCGGTCGACTCGTGACGAAGCTCGTGAACGGCGCGGCACAGGCGATCCATCTCGAAGAGCTCGCCGTGCCGATCGCGAGCTTCAATCACGCCGTCGGTGAACAGCACCACCAGATCGCCGTCGTGGAGCTGGACTTCCGTGTTTTCGGTGCGCGGTAGCTCCGCCAGTATTCCAAGCCACGGCCCGGGAGTCTCGACGCGCTCGATGTGGCCGTC
>DATHEN010000887.1:0-6468 GCA_035318565.1 Polyangiaceae bacterium | reverse complement strand
GGCCGGATCGGCGCCGGTAGCGGTGACTTCGCGGTCGTTTGCCTCCTTTTCGAAGTACGATCGCAGCAGCACTTCGAAGTTGGCGTCGGGCGTGAAGTCACCCATGCGACTGGCGCACACCAGCCCGTTTTCGTCGTTGATGTACAGCACACCCCCCGAAGCTCCGCTCTGGCGCGCCAGCGTCTCGATGCCGCAGCTGGCTCGTTCGCCGCTGGAGTTGCAAGCCTGCAGCATCGAGCTGAACTGAGTTCGCTGCGAGACGCTGTCCGTCCGGTCCTCCAGAGCCGAGCTGCCGGGACGCCGCGCCGCTCTCTTGCTGCCGGCCAAGAGCCAGCGCTTGCTGCCGCTCCCCAGCTGCCCGGCGGCTAACTTCGAGAAACGTTCGACCGCGGGCGCGTCTCCGGCGGCGGCCGCCACGCGCGCTCGCGTCTCGTACGCGGCGGCGAGATTGAGACCGGTCGTTCCCAGAGCCTCGAAGCTGTCGATGACCGCCTGCGCGAGCTCGACCGCCGCTGCGGGTTCGCCGAGCTCGCTCAGCGCCAAGCTGAGCGGCATTCGAACGTAATTGCGCACGTAGCCGAGCGCGTTCTCGTCCGCGGTCCCGAGCGCAGCTTCGGCGAACGTCCGGGCCTCGCCGGGCCGCCCGAGCTCGAGCAATACGCGCACGCGCCCTCCGCACGTGTGCGCCCAAAGAGGATGCGCTCCCTCCGGCATCGATCCGAGTGCGAGGTCGAGCTCCGCGAGCGCCGTAGCGTGATCGCCGCGAATACGCTGATGCTCGCCGCGCGCGTAGTGCAGCACGGGCACCCAGCCTGGATAAGCGCTCGCAAAGGGCTTGATGGCATCCACCGCGCGTTTCATCTGCGTGAGGTCCTCGGCGAGCGCGTGGGCCGCCACCTCCGCCATGAGGTGCTGGTTGTCGAATGCCTGGCGCTCCCGGCTCTCGATGCGCAAGAGCTCCACTTCGCGGCGCAAGCGTTCCGCCTCCGCGGCCTCGCCCTGCCAGAGGTGATGGAGCGCTCTCAGCGACTTGGCATTGATTTCGTACATCGAATGCGGGTCGAGCTCGTTTGCTCGCTCCAGACACGAACGCAAACCCAGCGCTGCCTCCTGGATGCCCACGCTGCCGGTCACGCGCAGGCGCGTGTGGAGCAGGTGCGCCGCACCGAGGCCCGCTCCATCCGGCTCCGCCAGACGCTGCAGAAGCGCCGTGTAGATCTGCAAGGCGTGCTCAGTGCGACCGACCATGCGCGCACCCAAGCCCTGAACCAACCGCTCCACGACCTCGAGCGCCGGCGATATCCGAGTCAACGGCGCGAGCGACGGCAGGCGCTTCCAGAAGGCATAGTCATTCGAAAGCACGATCAGACCCACCGCTTCGAGCATCACCTTTGCCAGCTGCCGGATCGCCGTTCCCGGATCGACCACGCGCGCGTGCTCGGGTAGCGCCTGGTAACGCTGTGTGGCTTCCTGGAACATGCGCGCCAGGCGAGTTCCCGGGTCGAGCTTCGGATCGAGCGCGGCGTAGAGGTCCAGGCCACTGTCGCGGTACAGCTGATCGAGTAGCGCGGCCACGTGCTCAGTAGCCTCGGCTCCGGCCAGGGAGATCGACACCACGACGGAAAGTCGCACGCGGATGTGGTAGATATCGCTGGCTGGACGGCCACGCTCGGCGGCAACACGAAGCGCGAGATCGTACGACTTCAGCCAGCCTTCCGGAGGCGACTGCATGAGCCTCAGGTAGTCCGCCGGATCACTCTCGTTCTGGCGCTCCGCAGCCTGGGCGTATTGAACCAGCACATCGAGACCCCGCTCTTGCTCTCCGCCCTCCAGCAAGTGCTGAGCGACCCGGAAGGCGTCCCCGCGGCCTTCGAAAACGGCAGCCAAACGCCGGTGTACGGCGATGCTTTCGTTCACAGCGACGCTGTCCGTGGGCAGCGCTCGCACGCTGCTCCCGACCACCCCGTAGTGGGTTCCCATCGAGACGACGATGCCGGCCGCCACCAGTTCCTCGAGCGCAGGGACCAGGCGCGCCAACTGTCCGTGTTCGGTGAGCAGCGCGCATTCCGCGAAGTCGAAGCGCAAGCGCGGCTCGTACGCCATGGCGAGCGCGATCTGGCGTGCATCGACGCCGAGCGCAGCGATGCGTGCCCGCAGCGCCTGCGTCGTGCTCGAAGGCAGCGCGTCTTGGTTCATGCGCGCCGGCAAGGACCATTCGCCGCTCGCGTAGCGTGCCGTTCCTTCGTCCACGAGGTACTGCGCCAGCTGCATGATGTCGCGCGGGTTGCCGTGCGCGAGGGCATGCACGCTGTGTGCTACGACCTCCAGGTTTGGCACGTCTCCGAACACGGAACCGAGCAGCGTGCGAGTTTGCTGGGCGTCGAGCTCGTCCGCGGTGATGCACAGGCTGGTCCGCGCCAGCAGCTTGCAGCGCCCGCGCATTGCCGGTGAAAGGTTCGAGCTCGATTCCAAGGTGAACGCGAGCAAGAGCGCGTGCTCGGAGACTTCGCCGGACAAGAGCGCGAGCAGGCTCACGGACTCTTCATCCAGGAGATGTACGTCGTCGATGGCGATCAACAACGGTTTGGTGCGGCTCACCTCGCGAAACCAACGCCGCAGCGCTGCTCGCACCTGCCGCTCGTCTTGCTCAGTGTGGTCATCCACCGACGCGAAGGTTTCCGCGAGCTCTGGCAGCACCTCACGCAACGCATAGGCATGCGCTGCGCCTGTCGTACGACACGCGTCGGGCAGCGCGGCGAGCAGCTGCCGGCAAAGGCTGCGTGCTACCGCATAGCGTCCCTCGAGAGCATCACTCGGGTCCGCCTGGAGCACTACAAAACCCGCGATCTTTGCGTGGAGAACGCAGCTTTCGAGCAGCCGCGAACGACCCGATCCGGGCGGGCCCTGGATGAGCACACTCGCCCCGCGGCGGAGCGCGGAGCGCTCGATGAGCTTCTGTATCAGGGAAATGGCTGCGTCGCGTGCCACCAGAGCCGGCGTGGACAGGTACGCTTGCGAGGTCGCGGGTCGCTCTTCGGGGGGTAGATCGGCGATGGCCGTCAGGCGCTGAATGACCTCGGCGGCGCTCGCCGGTCGCTGCGCGGCATCGGGGTGAATCAACTCCATCACGAGCCGATCGAGCGCTTCGGGAACGTCCGGCTGGAGCTCTGAGGGACGCGGCGGAGGCGACTCCCAGAGCTCGTAAAGCTGCGCGGCATCGCGCGCCGGATACGCGTGGCGTTTGACGAGCGCGTAGTAGAGCGTGGCGCCGAATGCGTAGAGGTCGGTGCGGGCGTCGAGCGGCTGCGAATAGAGCGCTTCGGGCGCACAGAAGGGCAAGGTTCCCACCCACTCGCGGCTCGGGCCCATCGGGCTCATTGCCCCGAAATCGATCAGCTTGGTCGAGCCGTCGCTCGCGCAGCGTACGTTGCGCGGACTGAGGTCGCGATAGACCATGCGCCGCGAGTGCAAGAGCGCCAGCGCACCGAGTACATCGCGCAGCGCCGAGCAGGCCTCACGGTAGGGCAGCGGTGACAGCGCTTGCAGGTCGCCGCCGTCGAGCAGTTCCATCGTGTAGTACGGGCCGAGTTCGTCGACTCCATAATCGTAGACACTCACGACCGCGGGGTGCGAAGCGTGAACCAGCGTGAGAAACTCTCGTTCGAACAGCAGCAGCTCGCGCGCATCGGTCAGTGGCTTCCCGACGCGCAGGCGCTTGAGCGCGAGCTCCTGGCCCGTCGTGGTATCGAGCGCCGCGTACACCACTCCCATGCCTCCCCGGCCGAGGGTGCGCTGGATACGGTAACGAGCACCGACCAGCTCGCCGTCCGTGGATTTCATGGGCGCGCGCGAGGGCACTTCGGCTGAGTGGCCGGACCCCTCCACGCTTTCATCGTGAAACGTCACGATTCGACTAACGGGTGAAAGGGTTCACTGCTTTAGAGTCCGCAGCGCGCGTTTTCCGCTGTGGATGAAACGTGCCCGCACTTTTTCGTTCGGTGCTGTCACGCACGCAGCCGCGTTTTCGTCCTCCATTCATGACCCGCCTGGGTCGTCAGAGAAAGGACACGACCATGAACCAGCGAATGGACCTGCAGAGCACGGCCCCCGACGCGCTGAAAGCAGCCCTGACCCTCGAAAAGTACGTGCGTTCGAGCGTCGATCACAAGCTCCTCCACCTCATCAAGCTGCGCGCGTCGGTGCTGAACGGCTGCGCCTTCTGCGTCGACATGCACAGCACGGAAGCGGTACTGGCCGGTGAATCGAGCCGGCGCCTGTTTGCCGTGGCAGCCTGGCGCGAGTCGCCGTTTTTCACGGATGTGGAGCGCGCCGCCCTGGCCCTGACCGACGCTGTCACCCAGATTGACAAGCAGGGCGTGCCGGACGAAATCTGGGAGAGCGCGCGTGCGATCTGGTCCGAAAAGGAGCTCGCCGATCTGCTCCTGGCCATAGCGACGATCAACGTCTGGAATCGGCTCTCGATCAGCGTTCACGCCCAGCCTCCGGCCGATACCGCAGCCTACGCTCGCACTGGATGATCATGGAGACCTCGGACAACCACGACGCTGCCGAGATCTTCGAGCAGCACCGCGCAAAGCTCGTGAGCCTGGCGTACCGCCTGCTCGGGCGCATGGGTGAGGCCGAAGAGGTGGTGCAGGACGCGTTTCTGAGGTGGTTCGGTACGGACCGCACAGCGATCCGCGAGCCACGTGCGTTTCTCATCACCACCGTGACCCGGCTCGCCCTCGACCGCCTGAAGTCTGCCCAAGCGCGCCGGGAGCAGTACGTGGGTCCGTGGTTGCCGGAGCCCGTACTCACCGACAAGGAGCACGGTAGCGTGCTCGATACGCTCGAGGAGCGCGATCTGATCTCGCTCGGGATGTTGCGCTTGCTCGAGCGTCTGTCAGCGGCCGAACGCGGTGTGTTCGTACTGCGTGAAGCGTTCGATCTCTCGTACGACGAAATCGCAGCCATGCTCGACCTGGACGCCGCCAACTGTCGACAGCTGTACGGGCGCGCGCAGAAGCGCCTCGCCGGCGAACGCGCACGCTTCGCGCCGAGCCGCGAGGAGCACGCGCGCTTGCTGCAGGAATTCCACCGCGCCGCAGGCCTTGGCGACATCGCGAGCCTCCACGCGCTCCTCGCGGAAAGCGTGGTTGCTTACAACGACGGTGGCGGCCGCGTGCGCGCCGCTCTCAAGCCGGTCTACGGCGCAGATCGGGTGGCGCGGCTGTACGCGGGCCTCGCCAGCAAGTACGCGAGTATCATGGAAACGGCTCGCTACATCGACGTCAACGGCGCTCCGGCGCTCGTCTACCAGCTGGGCGGCAATCCGTACGTGCTCAGCATCGAGGTCGAAGACGGGAGGATCTGCAACATTTACTCCGTCGCAAATCCCGAAAAATTGGCGCATCTCCAGCGTCAACTTCTAGCGCCCAACTGACGTTGGCTTAAGATGAGAGGAGTGGCAGCAAAGAAGTCCGCTCCCCGCTTGCACCGCTATGCCGCGTTTCTGCGCGGCGTGAGCCCCATGAACCTCAAGATGCCGGATTTGAAAGCCGCTTTCGAAGACGCCGGCTTTGAAGAGGTCAAAACGCTGCTCTCGAGCGGCAACGTCGTGTTCAGCGCGCGCAAGACGTCGCCAGCGGTGCTCGAGCGCAAGGCGGAGGCTGCCATGCAAGCTCGCCTGGGACGCACGTTCGGGACGATCGTGCGTCCCGTGGACGCCCTGCGTGAGCTCGTGGAAGCGGACCCGTACCGCCGCTACCGGTTGACCCAGCGTCACAAGCGGGTCGTCACGTTCCTGCGCAAGTCGCCCAAGACCCGGCTCTCGCTGCCCCTGGACGCGGACGGCGCGCGCATCTTGGCCATGAAGGGCGGCGAGATCTTCACCGCCTACGTACCCAGCCCGCGCGGCGCGGTATTCATGACGCTCATCGAAAAGACGTTCGGCAAGGACGTGACGACGCGCAGCTGGGACACCGTGAAAAAAGTCGCAAAGTGACGCCGTTCCTCAGTACGCCTTTTCATCGACATCTCCTGAGACTGTCCGGGGTAGCGGGAGGGAAGAGACTCTCGCCAGAGGGGGGACTTCCGTAAGTCCTCGCCGGCGCCCGTCGTGACGCGGTGATTTACGCGGAGTAGCCGCGGCGGCGTCAGGCGAGGTCGTGCGGGAGCGGGATCTGAGCACCGCGGAGCGCTGCGTGAGCGGCTGCTTTCAAATACGTGTGCGGCCCGACGCCGGTCAGTTTCGCGCTCTCGAGAAGCGAGTAGAAGAGCGCGGCGACTTCGGTGCCGCGTCGCGACCGCGAGCCATAGTGGTTCTTTCGTCCCACGACGACGCCCCGCAAGGCGCGTTCGGTTGCGTTGTTGTCGATCGCGACATTCGAGTCGTCGAGGAAAATGCGCAGCCCGTTCCAGATGCCGCCCATATACGCGATCGCTTTGCCAAGCCCACTTTGAGGCAGC
>DATHEN010000886.1:0-2397 GCA_035318565.1 Polyangiaceae bacterium | reverse complement strand
GGCCTGGCTCCGTGCTCGGGCGGAGCGGCGCCGCGGGACTCGCGTCGGCGGCGGCCTGTGGCGTAGGAGCTGCGGCTTCAGGGGCTTCGGCAGTTGCGCTGGGCGCGCTTTGACGCGAATCCACCGGTGATTGGCTGCGACATCCGAGCGCGCAACCCGTAGCCAGTACGAGCAGGGTGAAATGGGCACGACGCCGCGCAGTCTTCGCCATTCTCATTTTTCCTCGAGCAGGCGCGGGTCCAGGATGGGCAAGAGCGAAACCAAGCGGGCGCGCGCCTCGGGATCGAGGCTTTGCTTGGCGGCCGGCACGAACACGATGTCTCCGAATCCGGCGCGCGAGCGCTTCTGATCCATGAAGCGCAGCACACGCAGGTCGCCGGCCGGCAGGAGCTTGGCTTCGCCGCCGAGCGTGTGGCTAAGGTTACTTCCCGCGTAGCGCTCGCCGCTCGCCAGAGGCCGAACCCACTCGAGCTTGCCTTCGCGCTCGCGCGCCGAAACCGGCACGAACACGTCGCGCGAAACGAGCCAGAGATCGAGCAGGCGCTCAGCGCGTGCCGGCTCGTTCGCCGCAGCAGCGGGTTCGAGATATGGATAGTAAGGCAAAGGGGTGTCGAACGAGATGCGTACCGTTTCCGCTTTCGTGCTCGGAGATGCACCGCTCTTGGGCAGCTCGTAGCGCATGGCAACGTAGAAGAATTTCAGCTTCACGTAGTGCGCGAGCCAGGCGTCGCTTTGCGGAGTGCTGGCAAAGCCGTTTTTCTTGAGCCAGCCCGCGAGCGCCTGATCGTTGTCCGCGGCGAGCACGAACGCCGTGAAGCTGCCCACCTTGGAGGTTTCCAGGACCTGCACGCCGCCACCCCCCATGCCGGGCGCAATGCCGGCGCCGCTGGTGCCCAGTCCACGCAAGCCTCCCTTTGGCGCTGCTTCGAACGGAAAGTCCGTACGCAGTGCCTGGAAGGGGCTGGCCTTGACCGAAGCGACCTCCGGCCGAGCGGGAGTGGGCACCACGAATCCGAAAGGCTCCCGCGCGGCACGGAACACGACCTCGCGCACGAAGTGCTCGCGCCTGCTTTCCGCGTCGAACACGATCAGGGTCTGCTCGTACGCCAGCGATGGGCGCCGCGCCCCCTCGGTTGCCGCACGACTGAAAAAGCCGCCACACGCCAGGGCGTCGCCCGCGGCGATGAACGAGGCGAGCAGCAGCGCCAGCGCGCTGGCCGCGACGCGAATGCCTGATGAAACACGGCCGTAGGTCCGATTACCCATGGGCCCGAGCGTAACACGCCGGCCCAGACTTTTTTTGCGACAACGCCCGCAGCGCGGCGTCCAGGGGCAAGAGGGAGACACCCATGAAAAATCAACTCGCCATCATTTCGCTCGCTGCATTGGCTGCTGCTTGCTCGTCCGCAGTAACCCCGGAAGAGGCCGCCGAGCTCGGCATGCAGGGCGAAGCGCTCGAGATCGTGCAGGTGCCGGACGACATCGTGCTGCCGATCGACGCGTGTCGCACAGCCGACCCGGACCAGATCTTTTACGTGCTCGCCAACTCTGGAGCGCTCGTGAGCGAGTCCAAAAATGGCGGATACGGCTACGACCTGCCGTGCGCGCGCTGGGTGGTGGACTACAAGATCGCGACCTACTCCCCGGAGTGGCAAATCACTGGAGAAGCCTGGGACCTGCCCAGCTCGAGCGGCGCAAACGGCCTCGTTCCGACCAACGCGCACGATTGCGGTCGCTTCGCGACGTACGTTACGTTCTACAGAAAGAAGGCCAGCGAAACTTCCTTCACGAACCTCGGCTCCGGCAAGTTCGCGGGCACGTGGAGCTCCAGCTCGTGCAAGCTGACTCCGTCCGGCACGATGACCACTGCGATTGCGCCGCCCTCCACGACCGGTTGGGATACCTGGCGCATTGCGGTGGGAAGCAAGCTGCGTACTTCCTGGCAGGAGACGCGCGCGGTGGGCGAGCAGTACATAGAGCCGCCGAAGTAGGGGCCTACCTGCTGAAGAACGCGAAGCCCACGGCAACGCCGAGCGCTCCCGCGAACAATACGAGTATGTACGGTATCCAGGCCGCGTACCCATAGATGTGTAACGTTCCCTGAGGCTCGAGGCCGCGACGTCCGAGGTCTTCAGCGACCGCCTGAAGCACGCCGGCGCTCGCGCGGATCTCGAGCGTGTGCGCGCTCGTCGCGATCTCGAGCGCTTGTGTGTTCAACAAGCGCGGCGGCAGATATCTGATGCTCGTGATCGAGCTGTGGGCAACGAACTTGCTGGCGAACAGCTAACGGAAGCGTACCCCGTCAGCGTCAATTCGCATCTTTGGGTGCAGAAGCAACGGAAGGAGCGGGACCGCGGCGATGGCTATTCCAAGTCGATAGTGCAGGACAATGGCAAC
>DATHEN010000885.1:0-4578 GCA_035318565.1 Polyangiaceae bacterium | reverse complement strand
TGCCGCCGCCACCACTGACGCCCTGCAAAAATACCGTTGGAGCGCCCGGCAGCAGGGTTTGCCCGACTGCTTCGTTGTCGGCGATGGTCACCGCGTTGCCGACGACGGATCCCGCGCGGATCCCTCCGCCGCTGAATGTCGCCGGGCAGTCGTTGCAAGCGCGTCCCAAGAACAAGCCGGCGCGGCCCTTGTTTCCGACGATCTGACTCGCCGAGACCGCAAGGTGCCCGTCGACTCTCACTCCGCCCCCGCCCGCGAGGGTGCCGGTGGTGCTGATCTGCCGCGAATTGACGCTGTTGTGATGGATGTTGGAGCCGCTCAGTGTCGCGCCGCCGCTCACTGCGATAGCGCCGCCTCCATTTCCACCAGCGGTGTTCTCGGAGGCCGTGATGCCTTCAGCCGTGAGAGTATTGGCCGCGATCGCTCCTGCGCGTCCCCCCGCCGTGTTCGTTGTGAACGTCGCGTTCGCAACCGAGACGGCTCCCCCACTGATGGCGCCGCCATAGCCGGCCACCGCCGAGTTGCTCGTGTAGGCGCCTCCCTCGATCGTGAGCGCCGCGTCCGAGGCCACGGCACCGCCGCGCGCCAGGCCGTCGACGCCGCCACTGCCCGCGCCCTGTTCCGCCTTGTTTTGGGAGAACTGTGCGGCGCTGATGTCGAGATCCTTCTGGGTCCAAATCGCGCCGCCCGCGGCGGGTCTGCCCGCGCCGCCGGAGCAACCTGCCGAGAAACACGAGTAATTGTTGTGGCCGCTGGCGGCGCGATTTTGCGTGAACGTGCCGGCAGTTACCGAAGCGTTTCCCGTGGTGGCCAGCGCGCCGCCTTGACCCGTGCCGGGCGGGCAGTCCCGACCGAACGGGCAATTCACCTCGCCCGAGCAGGTGCCCAAGAAGCAACCGTCGCCGCCGTGGCCGCCTGAGGCGCTGTTCTCGGTCGCAGTGATCGCTTCCGCGTCCAGCGCGCCGCTGCACGCGACGCCACCGCCGCTCGCATCTCCAGCGGGCGGCAGCGGATCGGTCAAGGCGTTGTCGGTATTGTCCAAGCCCCCGAAGTTGCCGCCATCGGCGACGTTCTTCGTGAGCTGTACGCCCGTGATGCTGACCGGGGTGTTGACGGAAGTGCGCTGCGCCAGCCCACCGCCGCGCGCGAGCCCGCCTCCGCCCGCAAAGCGGGGTGCGTGGCCGCCATTGCCGCCGTTCGCGCGATTCTCCGTGAGCGAGCCGCCGTTGAACACGATGCCGCCGCCCACGTACCCCCCGCCGCCTTCTGCTGCGCCGCCTGCGGGTGCTCTGCCCTCGACTTCGGTCGTGGCGGCGCCGGCTCCACCGATCGCCGCATTCAACGAAAGCACCGAGTCGTTCGCGAGCAGAGAGCCTTCCACGAAGAGGCCACCGCCGTAGGCTCCTCCTGCGTTCACCGGCGCGCCATTGGGCGGTGCCGCCGTGCCCGCGGCGCCGGTGGCCGTGTTGGCCGTCACGGTCGCGTGGTCTAGCGTCACGTCTCCCTGCGCGCGCACGCCGCCGCCCTGCGCCGGTTCGTCCGGGTCCGTGCTCGTCACCGAGCCGCCCGTGAGCGTAATGCCCTTCAGAGTCAGCAGCGCCTCGCCATGCCCGTCGAGCACACGCTCGCCGGGGCACGTCTGGCGAATCGTGACGCCATTGCCCGTAGCGCTGAGCGTCAGCGCTCGCGACAACGTGAGATCCAGGTCACCGCGGGCATTGCGATCGTCCGACCCGCAGCGCGTGAGCTGGTACGTGCCCGGCGCGAGCTCGATCGTGACCGGTGATCGGCTGCTGTTCGCCCGCGTGATTGCCGCGCGCAGCGAGCCGGAGCCGCCATCCTGCGTGGTCGAGACTTTGATGGTGTCCGCCGGGTCGCAGGCCGTGTTTGGCACAACGAAGCCGAGCGCGAGCGCGAGCACCGCCACTCGCGGAGCAACGTCGCAGGCCGAAGTTCGCAGCACATCCACGAGACGCAAGCGCATAGGAGTCCTCCCAAACCGCTCGCAAAAGCACGAGACGTGCCGGCGAGCATCGAGCGTCGAGAGCGCACCATAGCGCGCGTTCTCGACGAGTGGATGCCGCGCTTTGTCACGCGCTCGCGAAGATCGTGACGTGCGCACGGTGCGCGAACGTTCGCAACCCAGTTGCGGGCGTGCTGAGCTCCGACTGCGCTGCAAAATGACGACGAGCCTGAGCGGTCATTCGTGCGCACGCGCTCCGACGTAGATGGAGCGTGCGCGAAAACGCAGCGGCGCTTCACCGTACTCCTCGATCGCGTGTGCGATCCAGCCGGCCGTGCGCGCCACGGCCATCACGGCTTCGGTGCTGCCTGGCCGCATTTCGAGCGCGAAGGCCAGCGCGCCGAGCGCGAAATCGACGTTTGGCTGGCGTGTGGAGCTACGCGTGCCTTCGGCGGCCAAGCGTTCCAGGAGCGCGCAGTCGCTCGACTTCAGGACCGCGTACAGCTCCTTCAACAGAAACGCGGCGCGGGGGTCGATCCCGCGATACACGGGGTGTCCAAAACCCGGAATGCGCTCCGACGCGCCGAGCAAGCGTGCGATCGCGGCTTCGGCGGACGAGGCTGAGGCGTCCGCGATCATGGTCTGTACTCGCGCGGCGGCTCTGCCGTGCAGTGGACCGCTGAGAGCGCCCAGCCCCGCGAGCACCACGGCGAACGGGTCCGCGCGGGTGGACGCGGCCACGCGCGCCGCCAACGTCGACGTGGCGAGCTCGTGGTCTGCCATGAGCACGAGAGCGGCATCTAGCAGCTGGATGCGAGCGCTCGTCGCCGGAAGTGGCGACAGCCGTTGGAACAGTTGGGCCGCGAGGCCGTTGCTGCGCTCTTTACGCTCGGACGTCGCCGCGAGCGGGAGGCTCGGCGGAAACGCCGTGAGCAGCAAGCGTGCGTGCTCCGCCACTCGCGACGGCTGAAGATCGACCCGCAGCGGGTACTGCGGTGCCAGCGCTGCGGTGGTCAGCGCCAAGCAGTCCAGCGGTCCGGCCGTTTTGATCGGCCGCAGCGGTTTATGCTCTGGTGCGGGCCAGCTCGGCCGACGCTCCGGCAGCGCTCCCGTCCAGAGCAGCTCGGCAACGGCTTCGAAGCTCGCTTGGCGCGCGAGCGCGGTGGCGTCGTACCCGCGATACAAGAGGCGGTCATCCTGGATGCCGGTGATGGCCGTCGCGAGCGTCACCTCGACGTTGCCTGTCCGGCGTGCGCCGCGACGCGGGCGGCCGCGCGCTGCCAGCTCGTCCACCTCCTTGCTGTCGAAGCGGCTCGCGCGACCGTCGTGCGAAAGCGTGCGGTTCAGCACCCCACGGCTGACATAGGCGTACACGGTTTCGAGCTTGACGCCCAGGCGGCGCGCGGTCTGTTCCGCGCTCAGTAGGTTGCGTGGCATCAACGTGGACTATAATCAACGTTGACGATTTCCGCTCGCGCTTCATGCTCCCTTGCATGCAAAACCTCGAAGACGTCCGGGTGATCGAGCGAACGTGGGGCGAGCTGGGCGGTGCGGCGGAGCCGCTCGCGAGCTTGCGCATGACGGGAGAAAGCGGCGGCCTACCGTCCGTTTTCAGGGTCGGCACGTTGGCCAGCGCCTGCGCAGCCTTGGCGACGCTCGGGGTGGCGGATGTCCTCGCCGCGCGAGCGCTCGCGGCGCCGCGCAGCGTATGCATCGACCGCCGGCACGCCGCGATAGCGTTTCGCAGTGAACGCTACGTAACAGCGCTGGGTTGGGAGATCCCGCCGCCGTGGGATCCAATCGCAGGCGACTACGAGACGGCGGACGGCTTCATTCGGCTGCACACGAACTATGAAAATCACCGCGCCGCGGTCCTGGCTGTGCTCGGCACCCCAGCGGAACGCGACTCGATAGCGGCAAGAGTGAGAGACTTCTGCGCGGCCGAGCTCGAGTCCGCGGTGGTGAATGCCGGCGGTGCGGCTGCGGCCCTGCGCAGCGCCCAAGATTTCGCTCTGCACCCACAGGGTCAGGCACTCGAGCGCGAGCCGCTCTTTGCCACGAAGAAGCGCGCGCTCGAGCGAGAGCTGCGTGTGGACCACGGGGAGCGGCCGCTCTCCGGTCTGCGCGTGCTGGATCTCACGCGTGTGATCGCCGGGCCCGTGTGCACGCGCTTTCTCGCGGCCTACGGTGCAGACGTGCTACGCGTCGATCCGCCGGGATTTCAGGAGGTGGGCGCGCTGCTCGTCGAGACCACCGCCGGCAAGCGGCGCACGTTTCTCGACTTGCGCCGCGACGCCGATCGCGCTCGCTTCGAAGCACTCGTGGAGCAAGCGCACGTAATCGTCCACGGCTACCGCTCCGATGCGCTCGAACGGCTGGGATTGGGTGACCTCTGGCGCCACGCAGCGAATCCCGCGCTGATTTCAGTGTCGTTCGATGCATACGGTTTCTCCGGCCCCTGGGCAGCGCGCCGCGGCTTCGACAGCTTGGTGCAGATGAGCAGCGGGATTGCCGCAAGAGGGCGAGAAGTGCTCGGCGCCCGTCGTCCCGTGTCGCTGCCTGCGCAAGCGCTCGATCACGGCACGGGATATCTCATGGCGGCGGCCGTATGCCGC
>DATHEN010000884.1:0-8601 GCA_035318565.1 Polyangiaceae bacterium | reverse complement strand
CCGTTGCTGGCGCCGGGCCTGCTCGCGTTCGCGCTCGGCGTGGGCGCGGCTTACTGGGTCTACATGATGCAGGGCGGCGCGCCGGCGCGGTCGCTGGCCGAGCGCATGCCGGGTCTGCATCGCCTCGTCTACGACAAGTGGCGCATCGACGAGCTCTACGAAGAAACCATCATCGGCGCCGTCGATTCGCTGGCCGAGTTTTCGCTGTGGTTCGATCGCTGGGTCGTGGACGGCGTCGTGGCGCGCTTCACGAGCTTCGTCGTGGCTGCCACCGGCACCGTCTTGCGTGTCGTGCAAACGGGGCGCGTTCATGCCTACGCCGCGGTGATGGTCCTCGGGGTTGGCGGTGTGGGTTGGTTTCTCGTCGCGCCGCATGCGGACGCGAAGATCGAAGGCAACGCGTCCAGCGGTGTGTACACGCTGCGCGCCGCGCCCGGCCTCGGGTACGCGTACCGCTGGGACGCGGACGGGAACGGCCGTTGGGACTCGGAAGAGTTCGGCAGCCAGACCGAAGCCGCAGTCGAGCTCAAGACCGGCGAGAGCCGGGTCGTAAAGCTCGAGGTCAGAAACGCCTTCGGGCGCACGGCCAGCGAGGAGTACAGCGTCGAGCGGCCGAAACCGGATGCATCGCGAGGCCAACCCGGCACTGCCATTCGCGTCGAGCGCGGCGCGGACGGACGACTTCGAGGCAATCCCCAGGGTGGACCCACACAGCCGACGGGTCTCCCGGATGACGCCGCGCAGCGCGTGCTGCGCGCCCTACAGCAGAAACAGCCATGAGCCCGGTCGCCAAAGCTTTGTTAGAGATCTGGCCGTACCTGGCCGTTTTTGTCGCGGGCTTTCTGATCCCGCGCCGTCAGAACACGCTGGAACGGATCGCCATCGGCGTCGTGGGAGTGCTCGCGACGGCCCTTCTGATCGGGCTCTGGCCCGACGCCAAAGGTGCCGAGGCCGCGTCCGCCCCGGCCGCCGAAGAGTGGCCCGCGCTCCTGAACCTGATCGTGTTTTTGCCGATCGTCGGCGCGCTCGCGATTCTGTTCCTGCCGCGCCAGACCCCCGAGCTCTTGCGGCGCTTCACGCTGGTCGTGCTCGGCCTCGATTGGCTGGCCTCGCTGTTTTTGCTGCGGGTGCCCATGACCCGCGGCTGGCACTTTCAGTACATCGCCGACTGGCTGCCGAGTTTCGGCATTCGCTACCACGTCGCGATTGACGGCATCAGCCTGTGGCTGATTCTGCTGTCGACGCTGACCACGCCGATTGCGGCGTACGTAGCCTTCGGATCGATCCGCGAACGCACCAAGGACCTGTGCTTCTCGTTCCTGCTCCTGCACGGGTCGATGCTCGGCGCGTTCGTCGCGCTCGATCTGTTTTTGTTCTACGTGTTCTGGGAGTTGATGCTCATACCGATGATCATTCTCATCGGTGTGTGGGGCGGAGCCGAGAAGGTCAAGGCCGCCTACAAGTTCTTCCTCTACACGATGGCGGGCAGCATGATGATGCTCGCCGCCATTCTGTACATGGTGTGGACGCACAAGGAGCTCGCTGGCTTTCCGAGCTTCGATTACCTGGCGCTGAGCCGGCTCGTGCTGCCTCGAACGGCGGCGTGGCTGTGTTTTGCGGGCTTCGCGCTGGCGTTCGTGATCAAGGTGCCGATGTTTCCGCTGCACACTTGGCTGCCGGATGCGCACGTCCAAGCGCCGACGGGCGGATCGATCATCCTGGCCGCCGTGCTGCTCAAGCTCGGAACGTACGGCTATATCCGCTTTTGCATGGGTATGTTCGGGGGAGTGGCCTGGACCGCAGGCGCGAACCTGGCGGGCGTGGCGATAGCCGGTGGCATCCTCTATGGCGCGCTCGTGGCCTGGAAACAGGACGACGTGAAGCGCCTGGTGGCGTACTCGTCCGTCGCGCACATGGGCTTCGTGATGCTCGGCCTGTTCGCGGCCACGCGCGCGGGCATAGAGGGCGCGATCCTGCAGATGATCAACCACGGCATCTCCACCGGCGCGCTCTTCTTGCTCGTCGGCGTGATCTACGATCGCCGGCACACGCGGCAGCTGCGCGAATTCGGTGGCCTCGCGAAAGTGATGCCCGTTTACGCGGCGCTGTTCGTGATCGTGACCATGTCGAGCGTGGGCGTGCCGGGTACGAACGGATTCGTGGGCGAGTTCATGATCATCCTCGGCACGTTCGTGTCCTTGCCGCTCGGGTCTCACGCGCAGCTTCAAGCCGTGCTGGCCTCGGCGGGCGTGATTCTGGCGGCCGTGTACATGCTGAGCGTGGTGCAGAAGATGTTCTTCGGGCCGCTCAAGAACCCCAAGAACAAGGCGCTGCCCGACTTGAACGTGCGCGAAACGGTGGCGCTGGCGCCGCTCATCGCGCTGATTTTCGTGATCGGCTTCTTCCCTGAAATCTTTCTGTCGCGCATGCGCGACAGCGTCAGCGTGGTGCTCGATCGCTATGGTGAAGGTCGGCGCGCCCAGCAGGACATGGATCCGAATGCCACCAAGGCGATCCTGAGGCCGCTGCAGGGCGGGCCGCTCGAGCAGGGCCATCCGGAGTCGCCCTCGGAACGCCAGGCACACGCCGGCGCAACGAACAGCCCGCTCGCCGCCGCGGAGGCGCAGAAGCCATGACCAGCAACGTGATCTTGGGCATCTCGCCGATTCTGGTGGTCGGTATCGGCGCGCTCTTGCTGATGCTGGCCGAGGCTTTCGGGAAGCCCGTAGTCGCACAGGGTGCGGTGAGTGAGGGCGCCGTGATGGACGCCGGCTCGGGCCGTGCATCGGAGCTTTCGATCGGCGCCACGGTGGTGCTCTTCGCTGGCGCCGTCCTGAGCATTGCCGTCTGGCTGATCGGGCCCGAGCAGCTGCCCGGGGTCGAAGGCCTGGCCCCTTATCTGATTGTCGATCGTTTCAGCGTGTTCTTCAGCTTCACGCTGTGTCTGGGCGGCGGGCTGGCTGCGTTGCTCGCGGGCGGCTATCTGCCGGAGCACAACATCGATCGCGGCGAGTTCTTCCCGCTGCTGTTGCTGTCAACGGTCGGCGCCATCGCGCTCGCGGCCGCCGGCGATCTGCTGACCTTGTTCGTCGGGCTCGAGACCATGTCGCTGGGCGTGTATTGCTTGATCGGCCTGCGCCGCTCGAACCCGCGCGCCGCCGAAGCCGCGCTCAAGTACTTCCTGCTGGGTAGCTTTGCGGCATCGCTGCTGCTCTTTGGCGGCGCCATCCTGTACGGCGCGACCGGGCACACGGATTTAGCCGGCATCGGCGCGGCAGTGGCCACCATCGGTCAGCCGGATTCGGCGGTGAGCGCCCCTTCGGTGCTCATCGCGCTGGTGCTCGTGATCGCCGGCTTGGCCTTCAAGGTGAGCGCGGTCCCGTTCCACATGTGGACCCCGGATGCCTACGAGGGCGCGCCAACGCCGACCACCACGTACATGGCGGTAGCGGTGAAGAGCGCCGCCTTCGCCACGCTGATGCGCATGCTGCTCATCGCGTTCGGCGACGAACGACTGATGAGCTGGGGCGCAGGCTGGCCGCCGGCGTTTGCGATACTGGCGGTGCTGACGATGACCGTCGCCAACGTGATCGCGGGCCGGCAGGAGTCCGTGAAGCGCATGCTGGCGTATTCCTCGATCGCGCACGCGGGCTACGTGCTGGTCGGTCTGGTTGCGACCATGCGCTCGGAGCAGGGTGAAGCGAGCATGCTTTTTTACCTGCTCGCGTACACGGTCTCCACGGTCGGCGCGTTCGGCGCGCTGATTCTGTGCGGGCGGCGCGGCGCGGAGGCGGTGAGCTACGAAGACCTCGCCGGCATCGGTCGCCGGCATCCGGCTGCTGCGCTGGCGTTTTCTCTGTTCTTGCTCTCACTGGCCGGCATTCCCCCGAGCGCGGGCTTTTTTGCCAAGCTGTACGTCTTCCAAGCCGCCATCGACGCAGAGCTCTACGTGCTCACCGTCATCGGCCTTCTGAACAGCATCCTCGGCGCGTATTACTACCTGCGCGTCATGGTCTACATGTACATGCGCGAGCCGATCCCGGGCGCGCCCATCGCGACTCCGATGAAGTCGGGGTTCGTCGCGTCGGCACTCGTGATTGCGGCGCTGCTCGTGCTGCTGCTCGGAATCCTGCCGGGCCCGTCGCTCGACGTAGCCGTCGGAGCCGTATTGAGGCGGTAGCGGCTTCTTAACCCGTGCACGGGCCCGTTTGGCTTCTACCTTCCCAGGTCGAACGTCACTTCTTGCTTGCCGCGTCCGATCACGAACGGCGCGTAGCTGAACTTCAGGCGGCGCGCGTTCTCCGGGATCTCGAAGCTTATCCAACCCCGCGCTTCACGGCCGATCGAGACTTGCGCGGATTTGAGCTCCGGCTCGCAGCCGGCGAAGGTACTCGCGTAGGTTTCGCCCTCGGCGTCCGTGAGCTCCGCGTAGAAAGGATTCACTGGGACTTGGCGCTCGGCGGTGCCCTCGACGCTGACCTCCGCGCCCAGCTTGATGTAGCCCTTCTTCGGTTGAAAATAGTACTTCACCTTGCACTCCTTGACGGCGGTGAGCGTGAGCTTGTAGTCGAGCGCTTGCGCCGTCTGTCCGAGAGCATGCAGCGTGTTCGGAGACACGATCGCGGGGCCTGCGGCTACTGCCGATGCGCTGGCTGCCGGCGCCGGGGCGGCGTGGCTTTCGTTCGCCTTCTGCTTGCAGGAGGCCAAGCCGTGCACTGCGAGGCAGCTGAAAGTGATCCCATATGCAGTGCGGCTGAACATGCTGACTACCTCCCGAAGAGTCAGCGTGAAACGCGCGCCGGCCAGGGCCGGAGCAGCGCCCACGCTACACGAGCTCCTCGCGCCGTAACAGGAGCTTTTGCGGGACAGAACCGCTCCCCGCGCGCGGTCGATCGGGGTCTTGGCCGAGACGCTTGAATTGTGATGCGGTTCGACGATTCACCCGAGACGATTCACCCGAGTAGCGTCGCGTCTCAGAAGTAAGAATCGTTTTGGGTCGGGGCCCCGAAACCTGAGGGTGGGGCCTCGCTCGATTCATTCGAGCGGGGCGGGAGCTGTGCTCCCGATGGACCAAGGCTAGTGTGCTCGCTGCGTAGCAGCGGCCTGCGAAGCCAGGAGCCTCAGAAGTCGCTCGCGACTTCTGAGGCAGCACACTAGTGTGCGACGGCGATGCGTCGCAGTGCACTTGGCCTGGCGCTTTTGGCCGCGAGCGGCGTGGCTTGCAAGCGTGCGGAAACGACTTCGCAAACCCACGCGCCTTCCGCGAGCGCCTCCGCCGCTCGGCCCGACGCGCGGGCGCCTTCCGCGGCCGCGCTGGCGCAGGGCGTGCCGCTGCCCGCGGAGCGTATCGCGAGCGCCGTGAACCCGAAGCGACTCGCCGCGTACAGCGGTCCTGTGGGCAGCGTGCACGGTACCGTGCGCATCAAGGGAGATCGCGCGCCGGTGAACACCAGCCTGCCGATTCAACCGGGCTGCACGCTCAGCCGTGACATGTACGGCCCGCTGTTTCGGGAAGGCATGCAGCGAGCGGCCGCGGACGTATTGGTGACCGTTACGGGTTACGAGGGCTACGTCCCAGCCCGCGAGCCAGGCCAGCAGGTGGAAGCCTCGGGTTGTGCGTGGAACAAGAGAACGCTGGCTCTGACGTTCGGACAGCGTCTGGAGGTGGTGAGCAAGGATCGGCAGAGCTACATGCCGCGCCTGCTCGGCGCGCGGATCCTGGCCAACCTCGTGCTCGTGCCCGGAGGCGATCCGATCCGGCTCTATCCGGAGCAGCCCGGGCGTTACGAGCTGAAGGACACATTCCACGAGAACATGAGCGCCGAGGTGTTCGTCGTGAAGTTCGCGACGTTCGACGTGACGGGCCTGGACGGCACGTACGAGATCACTGGAATTCCCGCCGGCGACGTCACGCTGAGCGCGTTCTTGCCGGCCGCGCAGCAGGTGTCGGAGAAGAAGTTGCAGGTCAAGGCCAACACCGCGCTCGAGCTGGACATCGAGCTCCCGTTCGACCGCAAGGCATGGGAAAAGCAGCTACGCGCGCGCAAGGAGCCGCCCCAGAAGCCGTAGCGCTCACTCGCTGCGCGGGGGCAGGCGGGCGTCCAGCGCGCGCTCCAGGGTGTCCCGGGCGGGCGGTAGCTCGCCGTAGCCGCGCAGCCAGGCATGCGCGGCTTCCGCGCTGACTCGGCGTGCGAGCAGATCGGCCATCACGCGCGTGGCCAGGGTGCTCGGCTCGGGTCCCGCTGACGCCAAGTCCGCGAGCCGGCGTTCGAAGCTTTCCGGGTCGTCTTGTAAGTCCGCAGCGGCGAGCGCGGCGATCCGCGCATCGCCGTCCGTCGGATCCGCGGCGAGCACGAGATCGGCCAGCTTCAGGGCCAGCTCCGCGACGCCGAGCGCGGCGGCGCGTACGGCCAGCGCCCCACCGGGCAGATGCGCCAATACCGCGAGCTGGCGCGCGCGCTTCAGCTCGGCGCGCTCGAGCGCGCGATCGATGTCGTAGAAGCGATCGCGGCGGGTGAGCTCGAGCACGTCCTTGCGCTGTGAGCCGAGCGCGCGGAGGCTCGTCTGAGCGCGCTCGGCTCGGGCGGCGTCCGCGGTGCGTCGCGCAAACTCCAGCAGCGCTCGCAGGGTTTCGACCGAGCGCGGCCAGCGCGCAACGGATGCATCCAGGTAGCGGCGCGCGTCCGCGAGCAGGCCGAGCCGTTCGTAGATCGACACGAGTAGCAGGCTCGTCTCTTGCTGATCCGGGTCGAGCTTCAGCGCGTGCAGAGCGTGGGTCAGTGCAGCCCTTGGCTGACCGTGTCCGAGCTCACACTGTGCGAGGCCACGCCAAGCGGGCTCGTACTCGGCGTCCAGCTCGCGAGCCCTGCGGAAAGCGGTGTCCGCGCGCGGATCACTGCGGCGGCAACGCAAGTCGCCGATTTTGGTCCACACCTCCGCGCTGTGATCGTCGAAGCGTGCTGCCTGCTCGTAGGCGACGCCGGCGCCGCGCAGATCTCCATGGGCTTCGAGATAGGTCCCGCGCGCGTAGGCCGCGTACGCCGCGACGCTGATGTAGCGGCCGGGTAGCGGTTGTCCGCGCACCAGACGCGTCACCTCACCGCCGCTGCTACACGCCGAAGCGCCGGCACAGAGCACTGCCAGAGCCGAGCGCGCGAGCGCGGCTCTTCTCACACGACCTCGCGCAAGGCCTGCAAAAATTCCTCATTTTCAGAGGCCGTCCCCACTGTTACTCGCAGCTGATTTTTGAGCCGGCCGCCGCGACCGTGAAAGCTGCGCACCAGCACCTGGCGTTGCATCAGTCCCTCGAACACCTCTGAAGCGGCGCGCTGCGTGCGAAACCAGATGAAGTTCGCCTGACTCGGGGTCACGCTGATCGCATTCATGCCGATCAGCGCGCTGGCCAGGCGCTCGCGCTCCTTTCGCACCGCGCTCAGCGTGGCGTCCACGTCTGCGGACAGCTCGCTCAGCACCACCGTGCCGAGACGCTGCGAGAGCGAGTTGAGGTTGTACGGAAGGCGAGCCTTGTCGAGCTCGCGCACGAGCTCGGGGCGCCCGAGCAACCAACCCACGCGTAGCGCTGCGAAGCCGATCTTGGACAAGGTGCGGAGCACTGCCACGTTGTCGTATTTCCGGTAGAGATCGAGTTGATCGGAGTCCGAGTAATCCACGTAGGCTTCGTCGATGACCACCAGCGCGCCGGCTGCGGCTTGAATGACTCGTTCGACGCGATCGCGGCTTGCAAGATTGCCGGTCGGATTGTTGGGACTGGCGATGAAAATCAAATTCGGGGTCGAAAGCTCGATGGCACGCAGCAAGCTCGGTACTGAAACGTCCCATTCCTCGTCGAGCGGCACCTCCAGCACCTGAAGCCCGCGAATGCGCGCGCTCATGCGATACATCACGAACGTGGGGGTGGTGGTGATGAGCGTTGCGGCGCGGGTTTTGTCGCGCGGCACCGAGAGCGCGGTCAGGAGCAAGGTGATGAGCTCGTCACTGCCCACTCCGACCAGCACTTCGTCGCTCGACACGCGGCACTTGGCGGCGATGGCTGCTCGCAACGCGTGGCTGGCCGCGTCGGGGTAACGCTCCCAGCGGGTGTCGGCCGAGACCTCGGCCAGGCGCTGGCGAGCGCCGGGCCCGAGCAATGGGGGTGCTTCGTTCGCATCGAGCCGCACGCGAAAGTCACCGACCACGGGCCGGTACGCTTGGACCTCGCTGAGCTCGGGGCGCAGCATTTCTTCGAGAGCAAGGGGCGGCATGTCTCTCTTGCGTATAGCGCCATGCTGCGCCGGCTGTCAGCGATAGGGATTTTTGCGTATGCCGGTCGCGGGTTCGGCGGGCTGGCGCGGCGCTGGCGGCGCTCGCTTGCGTGGGGTGAGGCTCGTGGCCGGCACGCTCAGGTCCGGTTGCACGTTGGGGTCGCGCGTCGGTTTGGCAGCTCGAGTCGAGCCGGCACGGGCGGCCTTCGACTTCGTGTCCGGGTTCTCGTCTGCGGGGACTTTCGGTGCAGCGAGCAAGCGCGCGCTGGGCGTGACGAAGGCATGCAAAGCGGCCCCGCGCGCTGCCGGAGCGACGGCGCCGAGCTCGAGCGCGTTCTCC
>DATHEN010000883.1:0-8934 GCA_035318565.1 Polyangiaceae bacterium | reverse complement strand
CTCCATGACGAGGTAGCTCGTGCCGTCGGGCAAATGTCCGTCGTCGAACACCTCGACGACATTCGGGTGCCAGGCCAGGCCAAGCGCTGCCGCCTCGCGCCGCAGGCGATCTGCAGCCACGTTGTCGTGCGCCACTGCCGTACGCAGGAGCTTGACGGCGACGGTCACGCCGTCGGCTAAGCGAATCGCTTCCCAGATTGCGCCACTCGCGCCGGCTCCGAGCTTTACGCCGAGCCGGTACTGGCCGGCGACCACGACCCCCTCGTGAAATCCGGCTGCACCCCGCTCGCGCCCGTCGCGCAGCGCCGCAGCACGTTCCAGCGTGCGGATGCGCGTCAATTGCGAGCGCGACTGGACGCGCCGGCGCACCTCGTGCGCGACCACGAAGCCGCTCACCGCGCCGACGCCGGCGAGCCCGCCGATCAAGACTCCGGCAATGTCGGCCGGCATGGCATAGAGCAGCGCGATGCCGGCAGCACTGGAACCGCCCGCCACCGCGCCGGCCGCGAGCGGCCAGCGGCCGGGCTCACTCCAGCGCACCTCGAACTCCTGTTCGCCCGTGCTGCTGTGCGAGAGCGGTCGCACGCGGCCCGCTTCGAGCCCGAACAAAAGTGGGATGGCCGAGAGCTCGGCGGCACGGGCCAGAGCGCACAGGCCGTCGCGTTCGTAAGGGGCCTCGCTGCCTCGTCCCGGCAGTCTGCCGCGCCACAAGCCGGCCCCGCAATGCGAGGTGTGCCAGCGCTCGGTCATCACTTCATCGCCGCCGTACTGGTCGAGCTGGCGAAACGCCGATCCGACGTCCGTGGTCCCCCGTAAGACCCGCGTCCACACGCCGAGGTTCTCGGGATGGACCACGCTCGGAACCGTGCGGGGGATTTCGTCACGCCCGAAGCGCGATGCGAACGCCACCAGCGCCGAGTGCCACACCACGCTCGGCAGCGGCCGCGTCTCGTCCTCGAGATAGTCGCGGTTCAGCTTGGTTTTGAGCAAGAACGCGTCGGCTTCTGCCGGGCCGTGTTTGGCCTGAGCATGAAGTAATAAGCTTTTCACCCGCGACGTGGTGGTTTTGCCGGTCGCGCCGCTGCGCAGCACCTGTCAAGCGTAGGAGCGCGGGCGCCTCCGGTAAAGTAAGAGCACCCGAGCGTCCGGTTTTTGTGCCGGGCCGGTCCGGCGGGCTCGAGCGTCGCGATGGACAAATCCCGGGCCTTACCTCTAATTGACCGCACCCGATCGATATTCGAGAGCCGTGCCGCGCCTGGTCGAACAGCTTCGCGACTTTTGGGACCGCGTCGAGATCGTGGCGCGGGGGGCGGAGCGACGTCGCTTCGACGCCGCTCGGCTGCTCGAGGCCGGTAAACCGTGGGAAGCCCGCTACGAGGCGCTGACTCTGCTCGAGGAATTGCCCCGTTCACCGGCGGCGCTGGCGCTCTGGGCGGACTCCGCCGAGGCCACATGGCTCGATCACGAGGCGCATGAAGCTCTGGAGCGGCTCGCGAGCGAGGTGCCATTTCGGGCCGACGTTTGGTACCGGCTGGCGCTGGTCAGCGGGCGCCTCGGCAAGTCCGATGTTTTGGCGTTGGAGCGCGCAGCGGCGGCGGGTGAGCCGAGCGGAGCCGCCGACGCGGCGCGCCTGCGGCTCTGCGAACGGGACCTGGGTGCCGGAGACTGCGCGCGGGCCGAGCGCTGGCTGGATCGCTTGAGCCTGGCCGGACGAAGCTCGCCCGAGGCGCTCGCGCGGCGCGCTGAGCTGTGGCTCTGCGCGGGTGAACCCGAGCGCGCGCGCGAGCTCCGCGCGCGGCTTGCTCCGCCGGGCACGCTGGATGCTGCGGGATGGTTGCTGCTTGGAAAGTTGTGCTCTGCAGAAGAAGCGGCGCAGGCCGTCGCGGCCTTCAAGCGCGCGCTCCTGCTGGAAGCTCCCGGCGCGGTCGCCAGCGTTCAGGACCTTCTCTGGAGCGACACCGTTCCCGGCCTTGCCCAAGCGCTCACGCCGCTGATCGAGGATCTCGGCTGGGCGGACGACCCGGCGTGGCGCGCCAGCTTTGCGGCGGCGCAGGGCCGGCGCGGTGAAGCGCTCGAAGCGCTCGCCGACAGCGCGACCGACGATCCGGCACGGCACCTGGCGCGCTACGAACACGCCGCCCTCGAAGCGTGTTCTGCGGAGCATGTGCTGCGTGCCGTAGCCCTCGCACGGCGAGCCGGCGTTGCAGTCGAGCCCGCGCTCGACCTTCTGGCCCGCGCGCTCGAAACACCGGACCCCCGAGAGCGCGTTCAATGTCTGGATGCCGTTCAACCTTCGGCTTGGGCGGCCGTGCTGCGTCGCTCGGCGCTCGAAGCTTGGTTCTTTCCGGCGGCAGGCTGCGCATGGCCGGCGCTCCTGGCCGAGTTAGGCCGACTGTGCCGGAAACTCGGCTTCTTCGAAGGACTTCGCGAAACGGAAGCCATCGCCGTGCATCTCGAGCGACCGCTGCGAGTCGCGGTTCTGGGCGAGTTCAACGCGGGCAAATCGAGCTTCGTCAACGCCCTGCTGGGCGAAGCGGTGGCGCAGACCGGAGTACTGCCCACCACGACCACCGTGCACCGCCTGGCGTGGGCACCGGAGCGCTTCGCGCGCGTCGAAACACGCGCTGCCGCGAGCGGCTCGGAACGCGTGGTGCCGTACAGCGCGCTCGCGGCGACCCTCGCCGCGCTGGCGCCGGCGGCGGATCCCGAGATCACGTTGTACGCACCGCTCGAGCTCTTGAAGCGGGTCGAGCTCATCGACACTCCCGGCTTCAACGCCGGCGACCCGGCGCACGCCGCGTCCGCACGTCGCGCGCTATCCGAGGCGCACGCCGCGGTCTGGCTCTTCGACGCATCCCAGCCGTTCAAAGAGAGTGAACGGGCCGTGTTGATGGAGCTGAAAGAACGCAAGCTGCCGCTCTTCGCGCTGCTGAACAAGATCGATCGCCTGCCGGACGAGTCCGAGGACCGCCACGCAGCGCTCGCGTACGTGGAGCGCGGCCTGGCCGAGTGCGAAATCGTGCTCGAAGCTCCGCCCATGCTGTTTTCCGCCCGTCTGGCGCTGCTCGGACGGCAGGGGGACGACGCAGCGCTGGCGAGCTCGCGCTGGCAGGACGTCGAAGCACTGATCGAAAGCCGCTTGTTCTCTCGCAGCGGCGAGCTGCGCGAGCGCGCGCTCCTCGCCAGAGCCCGCGCCGTTGCCGCTGATCTGAGGAGTATCGCTGCGGACCGGGCGGGCGAACGGCGCGCGGCCCACGCCGAGCGCCTGGCCTACGGACAGACGCTGCGGCAGGCTGCGGCTCGGGTGCAGGCCGAGCGCGGCGAGCTGGAACGCGCGCTCGACGACGCGCTGGCAAGCGGTCTGCGCGAGCTCGAGCGCGTGCTGCTACCTGTGCGTCTCTACAGCGGAGATTCAGCCGCGGAGCGCTTCGTCGTGCAGAGGACGCGCGCGCTCTTGGCAACGGCGCTCCGCGCTGGCGCTCTTGCATGGCTGCAAGCCGAGCAACCGATGCGCTCGGACCTCGGCGAGGACCTGGGAGCTCGCATCTCCGTTGCTGCGGCCGCACTTTCGCCCTGGCTCCTAGCAGAGGGCGGCGACGGGTTTGCCAGCGTCGCCGCCGATGACGGCCTGCGCCGGAGGGCGCGCGCGCAGCTCGTGAGCTCCTGCGCCGACGAGCTCTCGGCGCTCATCGAGGAGCGCACGCGTTCGGAGCCCGCTTTGCCCGCCGATCCGGACGAGCTTCGCGCGGATGCGCTGGTGCTTGCCCTGGGAGGCGCGCGGGCGGCCCGGGACGATTGACTTCGAGCCGCAGGCCGGGCTGTAAGAAGCGACGTGAGCACGAGCCCCGTCACGCTTCGGCGCCGCTGTTCGGCGGTTCTGCTCGCTGTAGCCGCAGTGTGCAGCGGCGCGGGAACGCCTGCGGCACCCGCCGCAGCACGCCCGGCCCCTCTGGCGCAAAAACTCGAGGTTCAGGCCGACACGCTCGATCTCGACGTTGCCCGCGAGACGCTGACCCTGCGCGGTAACGTTCAGGCGCGGCTCGGGGACCTCGAGCTCAGCTGTCCGAGCGTGGAAGCCCGCTACGATGAGCGGGCCCAGCTGCGCTCGGCTCGCTGCACTGCCGGAGCCAGCGCGAAGATGAAGGGCTTTTCGGCCACCGCGCGCAGCATCGACATCGACGTGCTCGAGCGCCGCGTGCAGCTTCAGGGCGACGTTCGGGTGGTGCGCGGCACCGGCTGGCTGCGGGCCGAGAGCGCTACCGTCGATCTCGCGACCAAGCGCGTGAGTCTGAACCAGGTGCGCGGCTCGATCCCGCTCGGGCCCACCGAATGACGCGCGCTTGACCAGCGTGCTTTCTGCCGAAGGCCTGCGCGTTCGATACGGCTCTCTCGAAATTTTGCGCGGCGTCGACTTCGAACTTGGAGCGGGACGCATCGTCGGAGTGCTGGGCCCGAGTGGCGCCGGGAAGAGCACGCTCTTCCGAGTGCTCGCCGGCGAGCTCGAGCCCTCTGCAGGGCGCGTATTGCTCGGCGAGCGCGACATCACCGGCGCGCCGCTCTGGGTGCGAGCCCGCCTTGGAATCGGCTATGTTCCGCAGACTCCGAGCGTGCTCTGGGATCTGACCGTAGCGGAGAATATTCAGACATTTGCCGGGATCGCGGGGCAGAGCGGCTCCCCGCGCGGGCACGCGGAAGAGTTCGAGCTCGGGCATCTCCTCGGCGTGCGCGCACGCGCTCTGTCGGGAGGCGAGCGGCGGCGACTGGAGCTCGTGCGCGCGCTGCTCGCCAACCCGAAGATCCTGATCCTGGACGAGCCCTTGAGCGGGCTCGATCCCGCATCGGCTTCCGGGCTGATTCGCGCTCTGCGGGCGCGGGCGGAGGGCGGAATGGCGATCGTGCTCGCGGATCACCGAGTTCGCGAGACGCTCACGTTGTGTCACGAGGCGCTGCTGCTCGCGGATGGCCAAGTGGAGCTCCGCGCCGCTGCGGAAGAGTTCTGGGGCCACCCTGCAGTCGTGCACCGGTACCTCGAGTGACCGCTGGCGCGGGAGCGCGCGGCGGTGGAATTTCACTTCAGCCGCAAGACAAACCGCGAGCAGGACCCGGAACTTCGCCGGTTTTTTCGGGAAAAAGCCGCCTTTTAGCCGGCGCTTGAGCGCGCCCGCCGCTAGCCTTAAGGTAAAGGCGCGCTTCTTGCCCGCCGGTGTTACATTGAACTCGGCTCGAGCTAGGGGCCCCTGGCACGAAATGGAAATCAAGCAGCAACTCCGCCTGTCTCAGCAGCTCGTGATGACGCCGCAGCTGCAGCAGGCCATCCGTCTGCTGCAGCTGTCGCGGCTGGAGCTCATCGACGAAGTCCGCAAGGAGCTCGATAACAATCCGGTCCTTTCCGAGGATGAGCCGGATCGTGCGGTACGCACCGGCGAGGGAGGCGAGCACCGCGTCGAGGCGCGCAAGGGAGAGGACGAGAGCGGCTACGCGCAGAGCCAGCAGGTTCGCGAAACGGAAAAACAGACGCGCGAAGTCGATTGGGAGAAATTTCTAGAAAATCGGACGCTTCAGCAGCCGAGCACCGGCGGGCGTGGCGGCTTCGAAGAGCTGCCTCCGATCGAACAGAACCTGACCAAGCCGCGCAATCTGCCGGACCACATGCTCTGGCAGCTGCAGATGAGCGACTTCACCGACGTGGAGCGCCGTTTTGCAGAGCTCGTGATCGGCAACCTCGACGAAAAGGGCTACCTCGATCTGGCGGGGGTGGAGCGTCCGGACGGCTCGCGCACTCCCGATCTCACGATTGAAGACCTCGCCAAAGAAGCCCACTTGCACCCGGACGATTCCCCGCTCGTGCTCGAGATGATCCAGAACTTCGATCCGCTCGGGGTGGCGGCGCGGGACCTACGCGAGTGCCTGCTGATCCAAGCGAAAGCGTACGGGTACGACGACATGGAGATCGAGATTATCTCGAACCATCTGCATCACCTGGAAAAGCACAACTACCAGGCGATCGCGCGCGAGATGAAGATTCCCCTCGAGGAAGTCTACGAGGCGGCCAAGGAAATCCAGAAGCTCGAGAGCCGTCCCGCGCGAAACTTCACCGATACCGACGATCGCACGATCGGCATCACCCCCGACGTGTACGTCATCAAGGACGGCGATGATTTCGTCGTACTCGACAACGATCGCGGAGTGCAGCGCCTGTTCATCAACGAGGCACTCACGAAGCGCTTGATGAAAGACCCGTCCGCCAAGGAATTCATCGGTGAGAAGCTGCGCAATGCGCAGTGGCTGATCCGCGCCATCGAGCAGCGCCGCAAGACGATCATCCGCGTCGCGGAATGCATCGTGGAAAAGCAGCGCGATTTCTTCGAGCGTGGAGTCGCCAATCTCAAACCCATGATCTTGCGCGACATCGCCGAAGCCGTGGGCATGCACGAGTCCACGATTTCTCGCGTCACCACGAACAAGTACATCCACACGCCTCAGGGGTTGTTCGAGCTCAAGTACTTCTTCAACTCGAGCATTCGCCGGGTGGGCGAAGACGACATCGCCAGCGAGAGCGTCAAGCAGGCGATCAAGAAAATCATCGAGGGTGAGGACAAGAGCAACCCCCTCAGTGATCAGGCCATCGTGGAGCTCCTGGAGAAGACGGAGGGGATCAAAATCGCACGGCGCACGGTAGCTAAATACCGAGAAATGCTCGGTATATTGGCGTCTTCCAAGCGCAAGCGGATGTTTTGAAGAAGAACCACCCGCCTGGCTTCCTGCTTTGGGGGCGCGGCTCGGCCGTGCGGGCGAGGGGCGCGTCGCGCGCCGCAGACTCGCCGCAGAAACACACGCGAACTGTCCTCGGACCTGGGCTCCCCGGGCGCGCCCTTAAAGCGTAAGCTCGTGAAAGCCCAGGTCGGACCACTCGTATGAGCAGCATCGGAGGCCGAATGAACATCAGCATCACCTTCCGACACATGGACGCGAGCGAGGCCATCAAGGAGTATGCCCGCGACAAAGTGAGCAAGCTTCAGAAATTCTTACGCCAGCCGATGACCGCCAAGGTGACGCTTTCACTCGATAAATTACAACACGTCGCCGAGGCGCAAGTCTCGAGTGGTGGTGCGCATCTCGAGGCGAAGGAAGTGAGCGACGACATGTACGCGTCCATCGACCGGGTGATCGACAAGCTCGAGCGGCAGATTCGGGGCACGAAGGGCGTCGCGCAGTCGAAAATGCGACGCGGCTCCGTCACGCTGCGCACGAGCGAAACCGAAGACGAGCCGTTCGTGGTAGACGAGCGCGCAGCAGAGAGCGAAGCTTTGCACGAAAGCCCCGCGCTCAAAGCCAAGCAGCCGGCAATGCGAGCTGCGAGCAAGTCTTCCAAAACTTGAAAGCCGTTCGCCCGAGCGGCGAAACTAACGAGCTTCGGCCCATGCGACTAAGCGATATTCTGGCGCCCGAACGCATCCTCGTGGATGCCGCGGGTGGTACTGTTCACGATAAAAACGATGCCATCCGCTTGCTCTCCGAAATGCTCGCGCCGGTCGTAGGTGCCGAACAGCAGACCGTGGAGCGCTTGCTCATGGAGCGCGAGCGACTCCAGAGCACGGGCATCGGGGACGGCGTAGCCATCCCACACACTTCCGTCGAGTCGGCGCCAGGTCAGGCCGCGGCGCTGCTCCTGTGCCGGCGCGGCATTCCCTTCGAAGCCATCGATGGCGCGGACGTCTGCATCATCTTCGGAGTCGTCGGTCCCAAGCGCGCGACGGGCGAGCACCTGCGCGCGCTGGCGCGCATCTCGCGTCTGCTCCGGGACAACGACACTCGCACGCGTCTCGTGGCTGCGGATGACGCGCAGGCGGCCATGAGCCTCATCGAGGAGAACGACGCGTCTCTGCGGTGAACCCATGACCGTGTACGATCCGCCCTCGAACGCTCAGCGCGGCATCAGCGTTCGTGAGTTGCTGGACGACCCGGCATTGGAGCTGAACGTGCGCCTGGTTGCGGGTGCGCCCGGCCTGGATCGTTCGATCGGCCATCCGCGCATCCAGAAGTCTGGGCTGGCCATGGTGGGGCACGTGCACGGCATTTCGCCGCGCCGCATCCAGATCCTCGGCGAAACCGAGATGAGCTACGCGCGCGGGCTCGATTCCGAGGCGCAGACGTCGGCCGCCAACCGGCTGTTCTCGATGGGTCTGTGCTGCGTGATCATGACGCGCGGAACCGATCCGCCGCTCCCGTTCATCGAGGCCGCGGAGCGCACGGGCACTCCGCTGGTCGTGTGCGCGGAGCGCTCGTCATCGGCGATCACGGCGATCCACACCCTGCTCGACGAACGGCTCGCCCCGCGCACACGCATCCACGGCGTGCTCGTGGACGTGTTCGAAGTCGGAGTCCTTCTGCTCGGCAAGAGCGGCATCGGCAAGAGCGAATGTGCACTCGAGCTCGTGATGCGCGGTCACCGGCTGGTGGCCGACGACGTCATCGAATGCGACTTCCGCCCGCCGGGTATGGTCTTTTGTCAGGCCGCAGCGCTGCTTCGCCATCACATCGAAGTGCGCGGGCTGGGCATACTCAACATCAAGGATCTGTTCGGCGTCACGGCGATCCGTGAGCGCAAGCGCCTCGATCTCGTGGTCCGGCTCGAGCTGTACGACGGCCAGCAGTCGTACGATCGCATCGGTCTGGACGACCACTACCGCGAGGTCTTGGGTGTGCCGGTGCGCGAGGTGGTCCTGCCCGTCCAACCCGGGCGCGACATGACTTCGATCATCGAGATTGCCGCGCGTAACGAGCTCCTGCGTTCTGCCGGCCACAACTCCGCGCGCGACTTCGTTCAGCGCATCGAGACCCGCTTGATTCACGGAGACGAAACGCCGGGCTCCGTACGACCGCCGTCCAGCTGGGCGCCAAGACGCAGCGAGAGCTCCGCGCCCCCTCCGGTGC
>DATHEN010000882.1:0-3619 GCA_035318565.1 Polyangiaceae bacterium | reverse complement strand
CGGGCGAACGGCCACCGCGACGCGCGGCGACACGATCTCGTCGTAGCGCTCGTCGGCGTCGAGGCGCGCCCCAGCGTTGAAGTCGAGCCACTCTGCCGGAGTCCACGTCTGCTGGAGGTATGGGCTGACGAGCCAGGCGTTCTCACTAATGAGCCCTGCGCTGGGCGCGATGGGTCGGCCCGTGTCGAAATCCAGCGTGTCCTCTTTGCCGGAGGCCCAGCGGCCGCGCGCATCGATTCCGGCCATCGTCGTCAGACGTGAGTCACCGAACCAGTTGACGGCGAGACGCAGCTCCACGCCAGCCCAGCGCGCGATTCCCAGCGTGTAAAGCTGGCAGGTTTCGATGTCCGTGGTGTAGCACGCGTTCGTCGCCCAGCGGTTGATCCGACGCTGATAGTCGAAGGAGTCTGCATAGACGCGCGTCGTGAGGCTCACGTCGCGCGACAACGTCGCCTGATGCTCGAGGTCGACGCGCAGCGAGCGATCCATCTCATAGCTCTCTGGATCATCGAAATCGACGCGAATCCCGGCGCGTGTGAACGGCATGCCGCGCCGGTACAGCGCTGCCATGACGTTCGCCTCGAAGTCACCCGACTTGAGCTGAAGCTGGGCCGAGGGCACCTGTGTGAAGTAGGCCTCGTCCACCGTCCCGCCCCAGCGCCCCTCGGTCGCGCCGCCGTCGCGCCCGTAGCGGATGGGCCCACCTATGGAGATTTCTTCGAGGTACGGCTGCAGATCGAAGTCGAGATTGGGGCCGAAGCGGTAGTAGTAGCCCACTTCGCTGGTGAGCGAGCTCGGGGTGCCGAACAGGGAGAAGCTGTAGCCGCCGCCTGCACCGACCCGGAGGGATCGGCCCGGCTCGTACTCCGTGACCACATGCGTGCCGCCGTAGTCCTTCGCATGCTTGGTGATGATGTTGACCACGCCGAGCATGGCGTTCGAGCCGTACAGGACGGAACCCGGCCCCACGATCACTTCGATGTGATCGATGCTCTCGAGCGGGATCCCCGCGCCGTGATCGAAACGGGCGGCTCCAATCAACGGGTCGTTGATGGCGTGACCATTCACGAGCAGCAAGAAGTGCTTACCTGCGTCGTTTGGCAAGAGCACCCCGCGCGCACCGATGTCCACGGCGCTCAGCGGATTGGCCGTGATGACACCGAGTGAAAGAAAGTTGATCGCGTCGTCGACCGAACGAATGCCGTAGGTACGGAGGTCCTCCGCCGTGAGCGTCGTGGAGGTTGCGGGTGCGCTCGAGCCGGTTTGTGCGGACGTGGAAGCGGTGGTGATGACGGTTTCATCGAGCAGCGAGCGCAAATCTTCGGCGCCGTCCGCCAGCACGGGTCCCGAGAACGAGAGAGCCGAAAGCACGCTCTGAAAGAGCAGTCGCGCCTTCATCGATACACCTTCATGACGCGCAACGCGTCCGACTTGAAATCCACCTTCTGCTTCTTGGCTTGGGTCAGATTCACCCAGATCTTCGGTTTACCGGAGACGAGATCGAAGCCGAGCACCGCCCCTTCGGGCACGTAGCTGCTCACGGCGCTGACCGTCAGAACGTCGACGCCCTCGAGCGCCTTGCGAATTGCAGTGATTTCACTGCCGAGCTCTACACCGAGATAAACCACGCTGATGCGCTGAGCGCGGCAGCGCGCCGCGAGCGCCGCTGCGCCTTCGTAATGTGCCACGACCTCGCGATGCGGCAGACCGCCGATCTGATCCCGTCGCTCGAGAGCAAACCGCACCTCGGCCACGTTCGCGCTCGAACGATCGCTGCCGCGTTTCGAGATCAAGAGCACCTCCACACGCCCTCCGGCGCGCGCGCGGAAATTTCGGTCGTACGCGAGGAGCTTCGCGATGAACTCGGCTTGTAGGGCCTCTGGGACGACTACTTCTTGCGCCTGGACCGGGACAGCGGCGCAGATCAGCGCCAGGCCCACGCACAACACGCGCAGCGCAAAGCGTGCCCGGCTCGACCACGTCCGTGGCCGCGCGTTGCCTTGGCGACTGTGAGTCACTGACGTACCGCCACTTAACGCCCCTCAGGAACTCGACATGATAGCCAGCCCGCGCCGAGGCGGAAGCTCAGATCTGGAGTTAAAAGAGGGGCACGGCTCGAACCCACTCCTCGGGGCTTCAGTCTTTCGCGCGCGGCACCATCAACACCGGTATTGCCGAGTGACGCAGCACCTTCTCGGCCACGCTGCCGACCACGAACTGAGCGAGCGCGCCCTTGCCCTCGGTGCCGATGACGATCATCGTGTAGTCGCCGGCTCGGGCCGCTTCCACGATGCGACGGGTGGGCTCTCCCGATTCGATGGCGTGGGTGTGCCGGACCGAAGCTGGGAAGGCCACTTTCGCCAGAAAACCGTTCATGTCGTCCTCGGCGTTCTTCTGGATCAGCTCCGTCAACAGCTGAGAACGGCCATCCGGCGTCTGCACGCGCATCCCGGACGGCGGGTGCGGCATGAGCTCCCAAACGTGCAGCACGTGAACGTCCGCCTCCAGGCTTTCGGCCAAACCGAGCGCGAACTCCAGGGCGCGGCGCGATCCGGCGCTGTAGTCTACGGGTACCAGAAGCCTTTTGCGTGCCGTGTTGGTCATGGTGGATCTGGCACCATGCTGTCAGACCGATCGGGGAACCGCAACGTCAGGTGGTAGACACCAGCGTCGAGCTCGCTGGAAACGGCGAGCGCGCTCTGGTGGAAGATCGAGAGCATGGCAGCGTTCGTGGCCAGCACGTCCGCGGTGAAACCGGCCACGCCACGTGCTTTGGCAACGGCGCACATGCGCTGCATCAGCAGCTTGCCGACGCCCTTGCCCTGCCAGTCGTCCCGCACCACGAACGCGATGTCGCCGAGCCCGGTTGCGCGGTTCAGGTCGTAGCGGGCAAGGGCGATGACTTCCCCACTCGGGCTGTGCTCCTCCTGCACGACCAGCGCCATGTTCTGCTCGTAGTCGAGGTCCACGAGGCGCTGCATCTCGTCGTGCGGGAAGGCTTTTCTGTACTGAAAGAAACGCGAGTAGGCGCTCTTTTCGGAGAGCCCGTAGAACAGATCCTGCAGCCGTTCTTCGTCACTCATGCGCAGCGGGCGCACCGTCAAGCGCCGGCCTTCCAGGGTGGCCGAGGTATTCTCCTTGCCGCCCAGGATCGCCGCACGCGGCCGGCGCTGATCCGAGAACACGTAGTGGCGTTCCTTGGCGTCACCGAGCAGCTCCGCGCGAAAGTCCGGATGCGCGATTTCGATCAGCGCCATCGCCCGCTCGCGGATGTTTTTGCCCCAAAGATCTGCGATGCCATATTCCGTGACGACGTAACGCACGTCGCCGCGACTGGTGACGATGCCGGCCCCGGCCTCGTGTGCAGCCACGATGCGGCTGGCTTTGCCGCTCTTTGCCGTCGAGGGCAGCGCGATGATCGGTTTGCCGCGCTTGCTGCGCGCAGCTCCGCGCACGAAATCCACTTGCCCGCCGATACCGGAGAAGAACCGCCCCTGCAGGGTGTCCGCCGCGACCTGACCCGTGAGATCGACGCCCAGCGCCGAGTTGATCGCGATCATGTCGTCATTGCGCGCGATGATCGTCGGGTCGTTCGTGAATTCGCTGGGACGCAGCTCGA
>DATHEN010000881.1:0-4642 GCA_035318565.1 Polyangiaceae bacterium | reverse complement strand
CGTGCTCGTCACGGGCCTGCCTGCCGTCGAAAGCGCGGTGCAGGCGGTCGAATACGGAGCGTTCAGGTACATCCTCAAGCCGATCGATGCCGAGATGCTTCGTGACACGGTGGATCGCGCCGCTCAGCTGCACCGGCTCGCGCGCATGAAGCGCCAAGCGCTCGACCTCTTGGGGGTGGGCGCCGGAGCTGCGGACCGAGCAGGGCTCGAGGCCAGCTTCGAGCGGGCCATGCAGGGCCTTTGGATTGCTTTTCAGCCGATCGTGCGCGCCTCGGATCGTTCCGTTTTCGGTTACGAAGCGCTGCTCCGGAGCGGCGAGCCGTCACTGCCGGGGCCAGGTCACGTTCTGGAGGCGGCGGAGCGTCTGGGTGAGCTCGTGCGACTCGGTCGCGCGGTCAGGCACCGCGCAGCGGAATCCATTGGCACGGCGACCCGTGGGGCAAACCTATTTCTGAACCTCCATCCGCAAGATCTTGCCGATCCGGAGCTCTACGATCCGACGTCTCCGCTGGTCGGCATCGCCGACCGAGTGATTCTCGAGATCACCGAACGTGCTTCGGTTTCGAGCATAGAAGACGTACGCGCCAGAGTCGGAAGGCTTCGAGAGCTGGGCTTTCGCATCGCCGTCGATGATCTGGGTGCCGGCTACGCGGGTCTCACGAGCTTCGCGTTGCTCGAGCCAGAGCTCGTGAAACTGGACATGACGCTCGTGCGCGACATCGACTCGAGTCCGGTCAAGCAGAAGCTCGTGGCGTCGATGACGACGCTCTGCAGGGACATGGGGCTGCTGATCGTTGCGGAGGGCATCGAGACGGCCGCGGAGCGTGACACGTTGCTCGAGCTCGGGTGCGATCTCTTCCAGGGCTACTTGTTCGCGCGCCCCGGGCGTGCCTTTCCCGAGGCACGCTGGGACATCATCCTCCCGGAAGTGGCTGCAGTGCGTCCCATGCCTAGGGAGCAGCTGATCGTTCATGAGCCGAACCAAAACGGAGCGGCCGACCTCGTAGCACCGGTTCAACGGGTTCCGCTGGCCGTCCTCGACAGCCTGGGCGATGGCGTGGTCCTCGTGAATGCCGAGCGCCGGATTGTGTTCTCCAACAAGGCGGCGGAGCGCATTCTGGGTGTAGGCGCGTCCGATGCCGATCCCGAAACGTGGGCTGAGCATTACGGTGTGTTCCTGCCGGATGGTGCCGCCAAATTTCCGGTGAACGAGTACCCGTTGATGCGTGCGCTCAGCGGCGAAGCTACGGATGACGTGGAAATGCTCATTCGAAATCCCGAACTACCGGACGCAGTTCTGATTTTCGTGACGGGTCGTCCGCTGCGCGACCCGAATCAGCAAATCGTCGGCGCTTCCGTGGTGTTCCGGGACGTTACCGCTCTCCGCAAAGCGGAACGCGAGCTGCTGCGTGCGAACGAGGAGCTCCGCGCCTACAGGAGCGCCTGAACTGAACGGAATCGTTGCCGGTCAAGGACACCAGCGCTGAATATTCGTGAGGGTGCGTTGCCGCGTATAACGGGGTTCGAGGCGCTGCGTCGCTTGCGGCCCCGGCGCTGCGCGGGCATGACTCGAGCAGGAGGTCACAGCATGATCCGAGAGCTCCGCTTCAGTTCCGTGATCGTTCTCGCCGGTCTATGGGCCCCGACGTGTTCCGAGCCGCCTCCGGGCGGCACAGGTGGCGCCGGCGGCCAGCCCGGAGTGACGTGCGGCAAGGGCCGCTGCCCGGTCGGGCAGGTGTGCTGTAACGCGAGTTGCGGGATTTGTACGCCACCGCGCGGCGTCTGCACGCACCAGGTCTGCGAGCCCGACGACTGCGAGACGGACGCGGACTGCCGCGCGTTCTCGGACTATTGCACCGGCTGCGATTGCCGCGCGCTTCCCGTGGACGCGCCGGATCCCAAATGTCCCGGGCCCGGCGTGCAATGCTTCGTCGATCCCTGCATGGATCGCGCCGCCATCTGCAACGCGGGTCGCTGCGAGATCGCTCGAACTCGCTGAGAAATTCCCCGCAGCGGCTGGCTGTTGGGATGAAGACGAAGTCGTCCAGGTAGTCGATGCCGGGCGGCATTTTCACGCGTGCGGACCGCGTTTGAACAATGTATAGATCGTGATCTGAACATCGTTCAGACTGCCTCGGGAGGCTGCCATGTCGCAGAGTGTCGTGTCGCGTGATTTGCCCTTCTTTCGCTGTGCGTGGCTGGCGTGCTTCGCGCTCGGACTGGCCGGCTGTTCGAGCGAAGACGGCTCGGACGGTGCGAGTGAGCCGTGGGCGATGGGCGTCAGGCTTCCGTCAGAGCCGCAGACGCCGGGAGATCCGGTGCGCGGCAAGCAGGTCCTGCTGAACGGCTCTTACATGAGCTGCGGCGTTCCTCTGAAGCTCTTCGACAACGAGCTGGCGGGTCCATTCGTGCGCGGCGCCTTGGGCGCGCGAGGGGAGATCGGCGTCGAAGGGCGTGAGGGTCGGAACCTGGAGCTGCCACACACCGTGAATGCGTTCACGACCTCCGACGGCGCGGACGTCGTCAATCAGAACTGCCTGATGTGCCATTCGGGCAAGGCCGACGGCGAGCTCGTGATCGGCATGGGAAGCGCGACGGCGGACTTCACCGGCGGTCTCACGAACGGCACCACCGTGCCGGCACTGTCCAATGAGATCTTGACCCAGCTGGGCCTGAACGCCGTGGAGATCTCGAACCTCGACAAGCTGCTGCGGGTCACGCGCAAGTTCGGGCCCGAGACGGTGATGCGCACCGTGGGTCAAAACCCCGCGGAGGCGTTCACGGGAATTCTCTTGGCACACCACGACCCGCAAACGCTCGAGTGGAGTGAAGAGCCGCTCAGGTCGCTCGTGATCCGCGACGCCGACGGAGAGCCGGTGCCGGAACCCAAGCTCACTTCGGATCCGCCGCCGTGGTGGCGCGCGAAGAAGAAGAACGCGCTCTTCTACAACGGCATGGCGCGCGGCGATCACCGCGGCACCATGGCGCTGGCCTCGTCCGTGTGCGTGGATAGCGTCGTGGAAGGCGAGCGCGTGGATGGTCTGTTCAAGGACATGCAGGCATACATCGCGACCATTACGGCGCCGGTTTACAAACGCAGCATCGATCGCGCGCTGGCTGACACGGGCGAGCGCGTCTTCACGCGGGCGTGTGCCGGTTGTCACGGCACCTACGCCGACGACCCGACGGCGGACTCGCAGGACACGTATCCGAACTTGTTGCTTCCGCTCGACGTGGTCGGAACGGATCCGGTGGTGGCGAACATGGGCGTCGTCCACGCGCCGGAGTTCGTGGGCTGGTACAACGGGTCGTTCTACGGAAAGATCACGCGCGCCGTCCCTGACGATCCTTTCCCAGGCTACATGGCGCCGCCGCTCGACGGCATTTGGGCAACCGCGCCCTACCTGCACAATGGCTCCGTGCCGACGATCGAGCTCGTGCTGAACAGCAAGGCGCGGCCTTCCGTGTGGAAGCGCGTGGACCTCGATGACACCCATTTCGATGAAGCCGCGCTCGGCTGGCCCTGGGTCGAGCCGCCTTATGCCCAGGCCGATGCGCCCGAGGCGGAACGGAAGTTCATCTACGATACCCGGTACTGGAGTCAGTCCAACGCGGGCCACGTCTTTGGCGACCATTTGACCGACAGCGAGCGTCGGGCGGTCATCGAATACCTGAAGACGCTATGATGTTGGGACTCCATGAGCCGATCCGCAGCCGCATCAGTCGAGCCCGCTCGTAGAGACGCCTACCATCACGGGGACCTACGGCGGGCCCTGCTGGACGCGACGCTACGTCTCGTCGAAGAACATGGCCTTCAGGGATTCACGTTGCGCGCCGCTGCGCGCGCGGCCGGCGTGACTCCCGGCGCGAGCTACCACCACTTCGCGGACAAGGAGGCGCTCCTGGCCGCGCTGGCAGAAGAGGGCTTCGCGCTCTTTCGCGGCGCGATCGAGGCCGCCATCCGCGAGCCAGCAGCTTCGGCGCGCGAGCGCTCACGCAACGTGGGCGTCGGGTACGTGCTGTTCGCCGTCGAGCACCCGACGCGCTTCCGCGTCATGGTGGCCACCACGGTCGATGCGCGCAGGCGCAAGGACCCGATGGCAACGGCCGCGCTGGCCACGTACCAGCTCGTTCGAGACGTGCTCGTCGAGGGCCTACAAGAGAGCGGCGCGCGCGCCGTCCCCGACGCCGAAGTGCTCGGCTGGTGGAGCGTGGTGCACGGGCTGGCGTTTCTCGCGATCGACGGGCATCTGGGCGAAGCGGGGAGCTCGGCGCCGCGCACCAGGATGATCGTGGGCGAAGTGATCGCGGCGCTTGGCAAAGAAGAGCCACCGGACGCAAAGCCGTCCCTTCCTCCGGGCCGTTCGCGCAAGCAACGCCGTTAGTCTTCGGGAGCCGGGTGAGAGCGCGCTGATGCGCGAGCTGCGCGCACGACCGAGTTCTCGTCGCGAGCACTGTGCCGACGGGTGTTCGCAGCCGCACGCCTGCTGAGTGTATCGGCGCGTGCCGCTCACTCGGACGCGCGGTGCGTTCGCTGACGGGGGACATCGGGAGGTCGAGATGGTGCGCTCAATTGCGTTTGCCACACAGTCGAGCTGGCCTGAACACCGGCGCGCGGATCTGCGCGCCGCGCACCTCTGCC
>DATHEN010000880.1:0-2829 GCA_035318565.1 Polyangiaceae bacterium | reverse complement strand
TCGAGCTGCTCACCAAGCTCGTCGAGGTCACCGGTCATCGGTTGTCTGATCGCAAGGCGGCAGCGGTCTACGCGCGCAAGGCCTACGACCTCGTTCCGGGCAGTGAAACAGCGCTCGATCTGCTGGAGACCGCGACGCGCGCGGCCGGCAGCTGGGAAACGTTCGTGCAGGCGCTCGAAGGCCGCCTGGCCGCGCTCGCGCACGTGCCGGCGCAAGCCGCGGCTCCCGCTCCCGCAGCCGGAGGCGGCAAGCGCGGCAAGCGCCGCAAGAAGGCCGCGCAGGAGGAACCGTCGTCCACGGAGAGCGCGGCCGAAAGCAGCGAAGGCGAGCGACGGCATCTCGAGCTGAAGCTCGCGCGCGTGTACTCCGAAGAGCTCGGCCGCAGCGAGGACGCGATCCTCCACTACAAGCGCTGGCTCGAGCGCGACCCAGGTGATTTCGACGCTGCGCAGGCGCTGGAGGCGATCTTGCGGCGTGAGGACCGCCGCGACGATCTGCGCTGGCTGCTCGAGCTACGCGTGGACAACGCGCAAAATCCAGAGGAGCGCGTGCGCCTGGTGAGCGAGTGGGCGGCGCTCGAGGAAGACGTGTTCGACGCTCCGGAGCATGCGGCTCGACTCTACCAGCGGGTGCTCGAGATCGATGCCAGCGACGAAAACGCGCTCTCGGCGCTGCCGCGCTTGCTGCTCGGAGCTCAAGACGCACAAGGCGCTGCGCGGGTGATCGAGCAGCACCGGGATCAGCTCGAAGGCGAAGAGCGCGCCGAGCGCGAGATCGAGCTGGCAGAGCTGTATCTGTCCCGGCTGGAGCGCCCGAAAGACGCGCTGAGCTCGGCGATCAACGCGCTCGGCGTAAAGCCCGCGGATCCGCGCGCCATGGGTGTGCTCGAGCGCCTGCTCGAGTACCCGGAGCTGCGCTCGCGTGCCGCGCGCACTTTGGCCGAACAGTACGCGACCGGCGGCGAAGCACGGCGCGAGGCGCAAGCGCTGACCGTGATGCTCGAGCAGGCCGGCGAACGCGAGCAACGGCGCGAGCTGTACGCGCGGCTCGCCGACGTTCACGAGCAGAAGCTGGGAGCCTCCGGCACGGCGCTCGAGGTGGTGTTGCGCGCGCTCGGTGAATACCCGGACGAGCTCTCGTTGTGGGACCGCGCCGAAGGGCTGGCCGCCGCAGCGGGACGGCCGACGGACCTCGCCGAAGCGTTCCGCGATGCCTTGCGCCAGGAGCTGCCCAAGTCGCTCGAAGCGGATCTCTGCGAACGGGCCGCGCAGTTGCACGACGATCGCCTGGGCGATCCGCTCGGCGCAGCGCCGTATCTGGAGCGCGTGCTCACGCTGGATCCCAGCAACGAGCGCGCGTTCCTGCGCCTGAAGGACATCCTGACGGCGGCCGAGCGCTGGGGCGAGCTCGAGGCGCTCTACGACCGCGCGAGCAACGCCACGGACGATCCGGACCGGCGCATCGAGATGCTGGTCGAGGTGGCGCTGATCTGCGAAGAGATCATCGAGGACCCCGACAAGGCCACCCGCTACTACGAGCGCATTCTGAAGAGCGACCCGCTGCACGATTCAGCGGTTCGCGCGCTCGATCGCTTGTACGCCGCGCAGGGCCGACACCGCGACCTGGCGCATCTGCTCGAACGTCGCGTGGCCATCAGCGAGGGCGGCGAGCTGCTCGATCTGAAGCTGCGTTTGGCGCGTATTCAGCTCGAGCGCTTGCACGAACCGGACAAGGCCATCTCGCACGTCGAGGACGTGTTGAACGAGCGCCAGAACGACTACCAGGCCCGCGAGCTCGCGGAGCGCCTGCTGGACATCGGCAGCTTGCGCGTACGCGCGGCCTGCATGCTCGAAGGCGTGTACGAAGGGCGTAGCGAAATCCGCGATCTGGTGCGCGTGCTCTCCATACGCCTCGAGGATCTCGGCGTGGGCGAGCGCGCTCCGCAGGACGCGGAGGGCGAGCGCAAGGAACTACTGCGGCGCATCGCCACCTTGCGCGACGAGCGCCTGCACGAAGACGAGGGCGCGCTGGACGCCCTGGCCGAGCTCGTGCCGCTCGAGCCGCTGGACGTGGATTCGCGCAATCGCATGGTCGCGATCGGCCGGCGTGTGGGGGCTCACCAGCGCGTGGCGGAGGTACTGGCCCGCGCGGCAGAACGCGCAGACACGCCCGTTTTGAAGGGCGAGATTCTGATGCTGGTGGCGGGCACGTTCGAGGAACACCTGAACGATCCCGAAAAGGCCGAGCACACCTACCGTCGCGTACTCATGCTGGATGAGACCGACGCGGAGCTGGCGCTGCCTGCGGCGCGCGCGCTGGAGCGCATCTACGTGCAATCCGGGCAGCACCACAAGCTCGCGGACATTCTGCGTGTGCAGGTGCGGCTCGAGCAAGACACCGAAGCGCGCCGCGGGCTCCTCGGACGCCTCGGTGAGCTCTGCCAAGGGGTGCTGCAAGACACGCAAGGTGCGATCGTGGCCTGGCGTGCACGCGCCGACGAGAACCCCGGCGACGAACGAGCGCTGGCGGCGCTCGACGAGCTCTACGAACGCTCGGAACGCTGGCGCGATCTGGTCACCGTCATCGAAAAACGCCGGGAGCTCGCCACCGATGGCAAGACGCGGCGCCCCTTGATGGTACGCGCGGCGCAGATCTTGTCGAACCGGCTGGGCACGTCGTCCGAGGCGATCGAGGCCTGGCGCGCGTTGCTCGACGAGTATGGTCCGGACGAGGAAGTGTTGACGGCGCTCGAGCAGCTGTACCTGGCCGCCGAACGCTGGGACGAGCTCGGCGAGACGTACGAGCGCCATCTGGATATTGCGAGCAGTG
>DATHEN010000879.1:0-11654 GCA_035318565.1 Polyangiaceae bacterium | reverse complement strand
CGGAAGCGCCACCGCTGCCGGAAGCGCCACCCGATGCTCCCCCCGTGCCAGATGAGCCGGCGTCGCTCTGCCGCGCGCGAAAATTTTCACTCGCGCAGCTCCACACGCCCCCTGCCAGGAGCAGCCCTGCCATCGTTTGCTTCGAGATCCAGCGCATCGCGTTACCGCCTGAACGAGCGGACACCGTCGTTCAAGCTTCCGCCACTGTCGACTGCTTCGCGCGATTTCCGCGTCGATGCAAGCTTTGGGACGTGAGTGCGCGGATGGGCGGCACGCGGTGGGGTACACTCGCGCGCATGTCCCTGCCGTCGAGTTTCCGCGAAAAGGCGCTCCAGATCGGCAGTGGCCACGCGCTCGCAGCACTGTCACTCACTTTTGCACTGGCCTGCGATACCCGGCACGAAATTCAGCCCGTAGCAGCTCCGCCTGCTTACATGGGCAGCCTGGACGCGAGCGCGGCGTGCCAGCGCGAATACAAAACCAGCGGCTTCGAACCGCAAGGCAGCGCCGGTGCGCGCTATCCGCTGTTCCTCTACTTCGTCGGGACGAACATCTTCGGACCGCCGGCGGGCGGCAACGCCCTGACGGACCCGGCCATCCGCGCCGTCACCGAAGCCATGGCTCGACGCGGTTTCGTCGCCCTCTCCGCCGAATACGACAACACCACGCTCGGGCTCGTCAGCGATCATCGCAATCAGCTGCAGTGCCTGTTCGCGGCGCAGAACTCGAACAACCTGCTGGCGAAGGCGTGCGCCCTGCCCCACGTCAACTGCGACCTCGGGATCGCCACCTGGGGACACAGCCAGGGCGCGCTGGTGGCGCACATGGCGGGAAATTACGACCCGCGCGTGCGTGCCGTGTGGACCACGGGCTACGGCGGAGACGAGGAAGGGCTGTTCAAGCCGTTCACCCCTGCCACGTTGCCGGACAGTCGCCTTCGCGTCGTCAACGGCGAAGCGGACCTCGCCCCTAGCGGCACGCCTCAGGGGTTGACGGACATCGCCGGCATGACGGAAAGCGAGTGCCCGCTCGACGGCCGCGTCGAGTGCCTGCGCCAAGACGGCAGCGGCTGGGTACAGGTGCGCAAGGCCGATCTCGCCGCGCCGAGCGTCTCCAGCGCCGACCACTGCTGGTTCGATCGGCGCTCGTGCCTGGATACGAACGTCATCCTGGAGCCGAACTGGGTGAGCTCCGACTCCAGCCTGCCATTCGCGCTCGAGAGCAACGCCGATTGGGTTGCGCGCACGGCGCGACGCTTGTGAGCGCTCACTTCAGGGCCAGTACAGCGTTGCACGCGCCATGACCGTGCGGGGCCAGCCGGGCGCATAGTGAATACCCGTGACGGGCTCCGGCTCGTACGAGAGACGGCTCGTGGTCGCGAAGTTCACCTCGCGCCAGGAGGTGTTCAGAACGTTCTCGACGTCCAGGGCACCTTCGATGTTCTTCCAGCGCAAGCCCGCGGACGCATCCAGGAGCGCGAAACCCCGCGCTGTGAGCGAGCGATCTTCGTTGGCGGGACGATCGGCAATCGCCTTCACGCGTACGCTGCCGAACGGGGTGTAGCCGTCGATCGTCGGTCGAGCGCTCACGCCCGCCGTCAGGGTCTTGGTCGGCGCCAATGCGATCGATTCGTCCGTGTGACTATAGCGAGCACGCGTGAGCGTCAGGTCCAGATCCGCGAACAGCCAGTTGTCCAAGCGTGCGCGCGCGCCGAGCTCGAGCCCCATGCGGCGTGTTGCGCCCGACGGTTCCGTGGTGCCTTCGTCGCCCACCCAAACCTGCTCCGAGTCCAGGTCGAGCAGAAATCCGGAGGCGTAAACCGAGATATTGGGTAGCGGCTGGAGCCGAGCGCCGAGCTCGTAACCCAGCGCGGATGTCATCAGGTCGACGCGGCCGTTCGCGAGCACTGCGCCGCGCGCGTCGTTGGAGTGAAAGCCGCGCCCCGCATGAGCGAACAGATCGAAGCCGGGAACCGGCGTCACGATCACGTTGAACTTCGGCAAGAGCAGCGTCGAACCTTGGGTACCGCTGGTAGCGCCACCCAGGTTCGCGCGGTCCTCCAGCCGGTCTTCGACGGCTACATCGATACGCTGCACGCGTCCGCCGACGATGAACCGGAGCTGGGGCAGTAGTCGCACGTCTTCTTCGAGGTACACGCCGATCTGCGTCTCTTGAATGCCGGCTTCGACCCGCGAGCTCCTGCGCTCCCTGGCGGTCTGGTCGTAGAGCGCGTTGTCGATGCTGTCCGCTCGCGCTTGCGTGCCGAACGTGGTCGTGAAAGTGGACGCTCCGAAGTGCACGTGCCGGCGCACGCGCAGATCGCCGCCATATTGCGTGCGATCATCGGTCTGCTCGATGCCGTCACCGTCCAGCGGATCGTTCGCGAAAAAGGTGAAGTTCGAATACAGGTTCCAGCGGTAGCGCACTGCGTACAGCATGGCGCTGAAATCCGCGTCATCTGCGCTCACCGAATACGCGCCGGAGAGCATGTGGCGCTGCGTGTGACCGCCCTCGCTCGGGTCGATCGAATCGAAGCGATCGATGCAATCTTGCCCAAAGTCTTGCGGAGCAGGCAGACCGCTCTCGCCCTCACCGCACACGGCGCGCGCGGGGATCTGGCCGGAGCCATTCCAAGCTGAAGCGTACGACATCCAGGTGAGTGCCAGCTTCGATCCCGGGCCGAATTCGCGCGTGGTGCGCGCGAACAGATTGAGGCGCCGGAGGTGCTCTGGGTTCTCGAACGGGCCATTCGTAGCGTAGACCTCACCGGCCAGCACGCTGCGCCAGCCCTCACCGAGCGCCGGTGCCGCGAGCACCAAGCCGCGCAACGTGTCGTATTGGCCGACGCCAAAAGACGCGAAACTTTCCGGGAACGTCTCCGCGAGCTGCAGATTCAAAGCGCCGCCGGTCGAGAAGTCGCCGAACTCTGCGTAGTAGGGCCCCTTGTACACATCGAGCCCGACCACGAGCTCGGGGATCAGCAGGTTCAGGTCGGTGTAGCCCTGTCCGTGACCGTGACTCACCAAATTCACGGGAACGCCATCTAGAAAGAACGCGACGTCGGTACCGTGATCGGCATCGAAGCCGCGCAAGAAGTACTGATTGGCTTTGCCGCCGCCCGCGTGCTGCGCCACGAACAAGCCGGGTGTGGCCTCGAGCACGTCCGCAGCGCGGCGTTTTGGCCGGAGCTCGAGCTCCCTTCGCCCGACGTGCAGCCGGGACGCCGCTTCAGCGGCAGGTTGCTCTTCCGTGACGAAGACCTCGATCTCCTCGTGCTCCGGCTCGTGAGGCAGCTCTTCTTCCGGAACACTCACGGGAACGTTCGAGGGCGGCGGACTGCGGCGTTGCTCGTCTGCATGCGCGGAATCGTGGAAAACCAGCACGGCCAGCGCAACCAGCACGGCACAGGCTTGGGAGCGGAGACTTCTCGACACGAGCGCGGATCTACTATGCACCAGTGACACGAATCAACCCAATCGTGTCACCGAGCGCGTGACCTCGGCCGCGCTCGGTAACAGCTCGCCGTGCACGCGCTGGACGAACCAGCCCAGACCCAGCGCGATCACGAGCGAGCTCAGCACCGGCACGACACGAGCGGAAAACCACGCTCGTCGATGCAGTCGCGCGAGCAGCGGCAAGGTGGCGGCGATCAAGACGAGCTGCCCGAACTCGACCCCCAGATTGAAGCCGATCAGCGCCGGCAGTAGCTGCTCGCGCGGGATGGAAATTTCGCCGAGCGCACCGGCGAAGCCGAACCCGTGCAGCAAGCCGAACAGAAACGCGATGCGCCAGCGTCGCTCGCCATCATGCAGCCAGAAGTTTTCGAGGCCCACGTAAGCGACGGACAGCGCGATGGCCGGTTCGACGAGGCCCGGATCGGGCGCGACCACGCCCGCGGCCGTCAGCGCCAGCGTGAGCGAGTGTGCCACGGTGAACGCCGAGACCAGCGCGAAACGCGCGCGCAGCCTGCCGCCGACGATCAGCAGCGCGAACAGAAATAGCACGTGGTCGTAGCCCGTCAGGATGTGCTCGATGCCCAGCCGGAAGAAGCCGGCGATCGATGCCGGCGCGTGCCCGGCGTTGCCCGAAGCGCCCTGTACGCGAAACCCGGGCACGTCCAGCTCGGTCCTCGCCTTGAAGTAGAGTCCTTCCTCCGTGAAGCCGCCGGAAACGATGCGCGCGGCGTGGCGATGTCCGTGCGCGAGCTCGTCCAGGACGTGAAGCCGGACGTGGACCTTTGCGCGGGCGTCAGCGCACAGATAGCGCAGGGATATCCCGATTCCGTCGCCGTCCAGGGCTCGCACGTCCGCCAGAGCACCGCTGCAGCCGCGCTGCCCCGAGCTGACCTGAATGCGCGGCACCAGCGCGCGCTCAATCGCTCCGCGCGCCCGACTCAGGTCGTCGCTCCGGCCGAGCTCGCCCTGCAGGAGCGCCGCCATTTCCGCGCGCGCAAAGCTCAGCTCCACCGCGAGCCCTGCCTCGGTCCTGTGGTATTCACCACGCGAAATACCCACGGCGTGTGCGTGCGCCGAATGCGAAATTGCCAAGCTCGAGATCACGAGCGCCAGGCACAGCAGCGCGCGCGTCACGGGCGCACCTCGCTCAGTAGTCGTTCGGCTTCGCGCACGGCGGTCAAATCGAACTTCGGATTCTGCGCCAGTGCCTCTTTCACCAGCGCACGGCCTTCGCGCACGCTTCCCGTGGCCATGTAGATGGCACCTCGATGAAACAGGAGCCGCGCGTCTTTCGTGCCCAGCCTGTGTGCGCGATCGATGGCGGCGCGCGCCTCGGCGAGCTCGTGATTGCGGAACAGCGCCCAGGCCAGGGCGTCTTCCGTGTAAATGTCGGCGCGCTCGGCGCGTTCTCTGCGGGCCAAGCTCAGGGCGGCTTCGGGCTGAACGCCCCGACTCGAGTACATGAGTGAGAGCATGCGCCGGTCGTGCAGCTCGCCTTCGCGCGCGGCGGCCGCAAATGCGGACCGAGCTGCGCTACCGCGACCGGCCAGCTCCAGCGCCTCGCCCCAGAGCCACGCCGTTTCGACCAGGGGGCTGACCTGGAAAGCCCGCTCGTAGAGGGCCGCTGCTCCCGTGTAGTCTGCGCGCGCGGCGCGTACTCGCCCGCGTCCCACCAGCGCAGGCGGGTAGTCGGCCATCACTTCCAGCGCCGAGCGGAAGCCCGCGTCCGCGCCCTCGTAGTCCCCGCGGTGCCAGAACAAAAGGCCCGCCTGCACGAGCATCCAGGCGCGCGGCTCGCGATCCGCAGCTGCGCCTGCTGCGCCGATGGCGAGCCGGGTCAACTCGAGCGCCGCGTCTTCCTGGCCGTGCAGCCAGCGCAGGTACGCCGCGCGGCTGTACGACGGCAAGTTGGGCTTGAGCGCGAGCATGCGCTGTGCAGCGTCCGCGCTGGCCCGGACATCGCCGAGCTCGAGCTCCGCGTCGCTCAACGTTCCCCAGGCCGTCGCGTCGTCCGAGCGCCGTGACAAGATCTCGCGCGCCAGAGCGCGAGCCTTGGTGAACTCATGTTGGTTCAAGAGCACGAGACCGCGCAGATTGGCGGCTGCGTTGTCGTGGGGTGCAAGCTCGAGAGCCGCGTCGGCAGAAGCGCCAGCGTTCAAGTAAAAGCCTGGATCACTGCTCTCGCGCGCTTTCCGCAGCCAGGCTCGTCCCAGTGCCACCCAGACTTCGGGCTTCTTCGCCACTCGCTCCGCGGTCGCCGCCAAGCGGCGGATCTGCGCGTCCAGCTCCGTCGGGCCGGGCGCCGCTGCCAGCGCGAGGCGACGCGCGCGAGCGCCGGGAGTGTCCGCTGTCTTTGGCCGCGCCTCAGCGGCACCGGCAGCATCGGACTCCCGTTGTCGCGTCCAGGCAACTCCAGCGAGAGCGCCGGCGAACAGTGCGGCTGCGATGAATTTCGCACCCGCTCTGCTTGCGAGTCGAGTGCGCAGGTGAAGCGGGGTAGCAGTCGAACTCTGAGTCACGCCGGAAGTACGCGGAGCGGCGGCAGACGGATCGCCGGGAACACCTTTTGTGCGTCAAACCCGGCAGACGTTCCGCCGCGCTAAATCCGATCCGTCCCACGCTGCGTATCGACTGCGGGGGGGCACTACCATCGCAAAAAGCGAGTGACGCCGATCGCCTCTACGCGCTCGGCGAATTCGCGCCTGCGGCAGCCCGCGCCGCCGGCTCCCGCGCAAATCCAGTGTCGTGAAGGATGCGTATCGGTCTGGCAGAGGAGGTCCCGTGTCCAACATCCGGTACCCAAGTTCATTCCCACACATTCGGCACAATCGCGGTCGCGTTCGCGCATCCGCGAGCTTGCTCGGTGCACTGCTGGCACTCGCCTGCAGCAGCGAGCAAAAACCCGATCCCAAACCCGCGGGCGGTCCCTTCGAGAGCGTCGAGGCCGTCGCACCCACCACCCAGGAGGCATCTTACGGAGCGATCTTCGCCGCCACGCATCTGTCGGACGACACCATCGCGTTCATCGCTCGACAGCGCAGCGAAACTGCAGACGCGGCCAGCCCGTTCGCCGTCTTCAGCAAGCGTGACGGCGAAGCAGCTCGGGTTCTGTACGCGGGCGGCAAGCTGCGCACACCATTCGACATCGACGTAGCCAATGGCGACGGCGACGCCGGCGGCACGTTGTACGTGGCGGACATGACCGCGGGCGAGGCGGGCAGCGGCGCCATTCTGGTTCTATCCGCCAGCGGCGGGGAGCCGTCCGAGCAAGCCGTGGGGTTCTTCCCGCGCGGCGTGACGGTGGCGCCGGACGGACGCGTCTACTTCAGCGGGCGCGATCCCGAGAGCGGCCAGGCCGGAGTGTTCACGCTCGAGGGCAACAGCGTGAGCCGCGTGTTCACCGGTGCGCCGCTCGTCGATCCGTCGGGCATTGCGGTGCTGCGTGACGGCCGCGTGATCGTCGCGGACACGCAGCTATTCGCGCTCAACTCGAGCAGTGAAACGCCGCAGGTGCACACGGAAGCGGGCCTCGTTTCCATCGAAGCGGGACGCGCGAACGTACTGTCCCGCATCCCGCACACGGGCTACCCAGCCGGCCTGGCTGCCACCGAGCACGAAAGCGTGCTCGTGGTCTCGGGTCTCGCGTCCACCCGCAGCAACACCGTGTATCTCGTCAACCTGGCAGATCCGGCCGCGGAACCTGCCGCGCTGACGGCGCCCGGCGGGAACTATCAGAGCTCCGCCGGCCTGCACCGCATGAGCGGCAAGAACACCTTCGCGTGGGCGGACGCCAGCGAAAACAGCGGCGCGGTTTACCGCATCACCGTCGCCGCGAACCTGTGAACGCTCGCCTCGAGCATTCACCGATACTCCTGACTTTTTTTTGCGAATCGAAAGAGGACCTCAGCATGAAACCCCATACTTTTGCCAATCAGACCGGCTCGCTCCGGCGTTCCTTTCGCGGCTTCGGCAAGCAAGCCGCGCGCGCCAGCCTGGCGGCCAGCATCGTGCTCGTCACGGGCGCCGCCGCCGCGTCGAGTCACCGCGAAGCGCCGTCCATTTCCACCGATCCGTCCGCCGACAACACGGATCTCTACGCCTGGGTATGCGACCAGGACGGAGCGCGTTCGCTCTGCATCGTCGCCAACTACAACCCGCTCGAGCTTCCCGAAGGCGGGCCCAACTACGCCAAGTGGTCCGACGACGTGCTCTACCAGGTTCATCTCACGTACAACGATGACAAGGGCAAACCGAGCCTCGCCGACTACATGACGATCGACGTGAAGTTCACCACGGCGACCACGCCGCGCGTCCGGGTCGACGACAAGACCAAAGGCCCGGGCGGCGGCAAGGAGTTCTTCGCGCAGCTGGCCGGCGAGTTCGACCAAACGGCGGACGTTACGCTGCGCCGCGCGGACGGTCGCAGCGAAAATCTGTTTCGCAGAGTCAAAGCCGCTCCGCCGAACATCGGACAACGCACTTCCACGTTCGTCTACGGGAACCCGAGCTACGAGGCCTTCGCCAAGACGTTCATCGTCAGCAACGGCCAGGGTTATCGCTTCTTCGCCGGCCCCCGTGACGACGCCTTCTACGTGAACTTGGCTCAGGCGTTCGATCTGGGCGCGTTCGTCGGGCTCAACACACTGAACGGACAGCCCTTCCGCTCACGCGTGTACGACGTCGATCCCAACGTCAACGGCACCTTCGCCAACACGGACCCGACCAAGGCCCCGGATGGCGTCGCCGGCCTGAACGTGCACACGATTGCGCTCGCCATCCCGCTCACCAAGCTCGCGCCCAAGGGCAAGGAAGCCGCATTCTCCGACGCCATCGCGGCGGGTAAACCCAGCAACGCCACGCTGTTCGGGGTGTGGGCTTCGGCTTCGAGAGCACTCGTGCGCGTGTTCTGTCCGGTGCGCGTGCCGGGCAAGAATGACGGCATCCTGAACGTGGGACCCTGGGTTCAGGTGTCGCGCCAGGGTTTGCCGCTCATCAACGAGGTCGTCATCGGTGTTCAGGACAAGGACAGGTACAATCGAACCACGCCCGCCAACGACGTGAACAACTTCGGCGCGTACTTCCTGAATCCGATCCTGGTGCGGGATGTCGAGGCCATCGGAGGTTACGCCCAGCTAGGCATCGACATGGTGCCGGACGACTTCAAATACAACCGAACTGACATCCTCGACGTCATCAACCTGAACGTTGTCCCCAGCCCTGGAGCACACCAGGTCGAAATCGCCAACGGCCGTACGGGTGACGTACTGCGCGTCGACGTTGCGATTCCGTCGGCCTTCCCCAACGGCCGTCCGCTGAGCGGACCTGCGGTGGCGAGCGGCAAAGAAGAAGACGTCACGGACGTGGAGCTATCCCTCATACTCGCCAAGCTCACGCTGCCCGTGAGCGACTTCGTGGGCGGGCCGGGCGACGGCAGAAAGCTGATGCCGACGTTCCCCTATCTCGGCACCCCGTTCGCGGGCGACTCCGAAGGCAAAGGCCGGCCAGCGGCGTTCTGATTCTGACTTACGCGCGTACCCGGCGCGGCACGCGGTCCGAGCTCCCCGGCTCGGGCCGCGTGTTTTTTTTGGTGGACCGAGCGACGAGCGCTGTTTTTCGTTCCAGGCATCCGCCCAGCAGCGGCCAGGCGGCGGAGGTTCAGCGCTTCGGTCGCGCTGGCAATCCGAACTTCGGCCCGCCCGCCGCCAGATCGGCGATCGACGCACTGCATTTCATGCCGCAGCGTTTCTCACCATCGGCCCCGCGAGCGCAGCCGCCGACCTCGCAATCGAGGTCCGTGACACAGGCGGAGCCGGCGCTCGACCGCGCAGGCCGCGCAGCCTCGGCGCACCGACGCTCGACGCAGCGTTGCCCGGCGGCGCAATTCACCGTCGCGACGCATGCCGTTCCCAGCGCGGGCGCGACCTCACAACTCCTTGAAATCAGCGAGCAAAAACCGGCACACTGCGGTCGGTCGCGGTTCGGCTCGCGCTCGAGCAAATACGTGGCGAGCGCATCCACACCCGCAGCGCACGGAGCACCCAAGGGCTGAGGCTGCCGGCAGCGACCCGGCTGGCTCGCGCTCGAACCATCGCAATGCAGTGGCGCCACGCACTCCAGTGACGAGCGACACGAAGCTCCGGCCGGCACCGCGCCCTTCACGAGTCCCTGGCACGCTTTGGGGGACAGCGGCTGACTCGGGGTCACCCAATCACAGCCGTTCAGCGCCCGCTGCATGCTCTGAGCACAGCGGTCCACGGCCGCTGAATCGAGGACCACTGCCCCGCTCTGCAAAGACGCGCTGACCACGCGCACGCACTCTGCGTAGAGATAGCGCGTCTCGCCGCGCCCGCAGCACTCGCTCACCCGGCGGCCCGGAACGACGTGCAGGGTCTCGCACAGCCGCGTTGCGAGCGGCGGCGGCTGAACGCCCGCAGCGTGGCTGCCCGCGTCGGAGTGCGTCCCGAGCGCTCCGGATATGCTGGGCGCGGAGGGCGACGGTCGTCGCGGAGCGTCCGACTCCGAACAGCGGCAGCCCTGCGCGACGAATGAAAGCGCCAGCAGTGCGGAGAGTTTTCTCATAAGGGTGGCGGCGCACGGTGCCGGATACGGCCACACGGCTGCGCACAGACCTATACGTAGCGGCCGCTCGTACGGATTGCGCCTGGCGCGATCAACGCGTCGAAACGCCGCCGTCCACCGGGATCACCGCGCCGGTCAGGTAAGAGCCCGCACGTGAAGCCAGGTAAATCGCTGTTCCGGCCATGTCCTCCGGGCGACCCGCACGGCCCATGGGAATGCTCGAAGCAGCGCCCTCCTCACCGAGTCCCTCGAACACGAACTGCGTCATCTTGCTCGGAAACAGCCCGGGGGCGATGGCATTGACGTTGATGTGCTCGTTCACGAGCTTGGCGGCGAGGTGCCGGGTCAACATGTGCACGGCCGCCTTGCTCGCCGAGTACGAGAAGTTGTCGAACATCGCCGGCACCCGCAGGCCATCGATGGAACCGATGTTGATGACCCGAGCCGGATCGTCCTTCGTCGCCGCTTTGCGCAGCAGCGGCAGAAGCTTCGTGGTCAGGTAGAAGACACCCTTGACGTTCACCGCCATGATCTTGTCCCAGCCGGAATCCGGAAACTCTTCCAGCGGCGCTCCCCAAGTCGCGCCCGCGTTGTTGACGAGCACGTGAACCTGCTTTTCGCGCTGAGCGATCTCGCTTGCCAAATGCTCGACTCCGCTCTGCACGCCCAGATCCGCGGGGATGGCCAGGCACTCGCCGGAGGCGGACAACTCCTTGGCCGTTTCGTTGCAGGCTTCGGCCTTGCGCGCAGAAATGTACACACGCGCGCCCGCCTCCACGAAACCCTGCGCAATCATGCGGCCGATGCCGCGTGATCCGCCGGTCACCACAACCACCTTGCCTTGCACTGAAAACAGGTCCGAAATGCTCATGAGCCAGAGCTCATAGTTCAATCCGAGCCGGGCCGGGGAGTTTGCGTCCTGGTTCGACCCTGCCCTCGCAAACCCGGCGTTCCGGCCGCATAATCCCTCCAGGAACAGCCATGTTCAAAGTCCGCCCCGCAGCCGAACGCGGCCATGCCCAACACGGCTGGCTCGACTCTCACCACACCTTCTCGTTCGCGGACTACTACGATCCGAAGCACATGGGCTTCCGCGCGCTGCGCGTGATCAACGAAGACCGCGTCGCCCCCGGGAAAGGCTTCGGAACCCACGCGCATCGCGACATGGAAATCATCTCGCATGTGCTCGAAGGTGCGCTCGAGCACAAGGACTCACTCGGCACGGGCTCGATCATTCGTCCGGGGGACGTTCAGCGCATGAGCGCCGGCACCGGGGTGCGTCACAGCGAATTCAACGCCTCGAACCGCGAGCTCGTGCATTTCCTGCAGATCTGGATCGTGCCCGCCAAGCAGGGCATCTCGCCGGGCTACGAGCAGAAGTCTTTCAGCGACGCCGAGAAGAGCGGGCGGCTCTGCATCGTGGCATCGCCGGACGGACGCGACGGCAGCGTGACGCTTCACGCTGACGCTCTGCTGTATGTCGGGCGATTCGGCGCTGGCGAGAGCGCGGAGCTGCCGCTATCCACGGGCCGACACGTGTGGGTGCACGTCGCGCGCGGCACAGTGCGTATCAATGGAAACGAGCTCGGCGCCGGGGACGGTGCGGCGCTCTCGGAAGAG
>DATHEN010000878.1:0-5019 GCA_035318565.1 Polyangiaceae bacterium | reverse complement strand
CGCGACCGGGCGAGCTCGAGCCGGAGATCGTACGCTCCGTGGAGGGATCCATCGAGCAGCGTGTCGCGACTCAGCGCGTGATGTTCGGCGTGTTTCGTACGAGCTGGGAGAACCTGATCGTGCCGACTCTGCTCACGCCTGCCGAGCGTTCGGAGCTGCAAGCTCGGGGGGAGCTTCCCATCACGGCGGTGGACGTGACTCAGTACCGCAATGTCGCTACTTTGAAGAACTTCGGCTACAATGCGAGCTTCGAGGGAACGCTCGCAGAAGGCCGCCTGAGCTACGGGGCGAACGCAACCGCCGCGTTCGCGCGGCGCAACACGGGCACGGGCGATCGACCCTTGGAGGCGGCGCCGCGCTTTTTCGGCAACGCTCGCGTATCGTATGCGATGGAGGGATTCGTTCCCACGCCGGCACTCGCCGTTTCCTACGTGCACGAACGCCTGGCTGACCGCGCGTATGCGAATTGGCCGTCCTTGCTGACGGCGGCGCCGCTGGCACAATTTCGTGCGACGTTCACGGGACGTGTCCCGGGCGTGCAGGGTTTGTCGTATCGGCTCAGCGGCAGTTACAACACGGCCAGGTATGGCGCGTACGTCGCCGGCAAGGTTCCCGGCGTGACTTATCAGCCGTCCAATCCCGTCTTGATTCCGATCGATGCGTACAGCGCTTTTCTGAGTCTTCGTTACGACTTCGCAGCGGGCGATTCGGAGCGTGAAACGCAATGAACCTGAAAGTCTTGTTACACGTCTCGCTCTCGGTCGTGGCGCTGCAGGCCTGCGTGGATACTTCGCCCATCGTCGTCAACGAAAGCAAGGACGCCTCCGTTCAGCCCGACGCCGGTACGGTCGCCGCCTGCCTCGCATGCGTCACGGGGGACGGCGCGCCGTGCCGCGCGGCCTATGACGGTTGCGTCGCCGCCCCGAAATGCGTGGATTTCATCGAATGCGCCTTCGAACTCCATTGCTTTGCCCTTTTGGCGCTGGAAGATCGAATCAGATGCGGTGAGCCGTGCTTGCGTCGCTTTTCGATCGGCAGCACCGATCCGGCGATCGGCCCCATCCTGCTCTTGAACACGTGCTCACAGACCTCCTGCGGCAAAGAGTGCGTCATCGAGTGACAGGGTGCGACTAGGCTCTACGCTGGCAGGCGCCGACACCGAGGCTCGATGCGGAGCTCATCAGGGTCCGCAGCAGCGGAATCCGATTGCTGGTCCATAGGTGGCACTTCCACTTCGCAGTGAGTTCCAGCCGCCGATGCAGGAAAGCGTGCTTTGCCCATCCCTGTAAGAGCCGCCGCGCAGTGCACACGTGTCCACGTCGCCCAGTGTTCCGTTGCACGAATCTTCCCACTCCCAAACGTTCCCGCTCATGTCGAAGATGCCGGGATAGCCGCCTTCGCATTGCCACTTCGACCCAACGGGCGCTGTCGCGCTCGTCTCTCCCACGCACTGGTCCCCGCGGTAGGTTTCGCCATACGGGTAGGTGAACCCTGCGTTGTTGGAGCACGCACGATACCATTGGCTGTACAGCGTTTCGTTGCCGAAGCCCCATGGCAGCGAGCCGCCACCAATTCTCCCGCAGAGCCGCTTGCCAGCCCAAGCGCAGTAGGCGTGGGCATCACACCAATCTACGCACGCCACCGGGTGGTTGGGGCGTCCCGATGGATCGTAGTTCCCGGAGCACGCGCCCGTGGCTTGCGGTACGTAACTGGAGTTCCAGGAGCATGCGGCAGGCTGCCCGCCGGTGTTGGAACCTTTGGCAGCCAAGAAAGCAGCGTACTGGCTGCTCGTGACTTCAGTCGAGTCCACGCAAAAGTCGCCCCATACTTTGACCATCGACGAGCCCGACGTGCCCGGGCACGCCGGCGAACCACCACTTCCACTGGCTCCGGCAATGCCGCCTGCGCCTGCGCTTCCGCCCGTGCCTGCGGTGCCCGCGGTGCCCGCGGTGCCTGCGGTTCCAGCCGTGCCTGCCGCTCCGCCTGCGCCAGAGCCGGCTGTTCCGCCCCCGCCCGCCGTTCCCCCCGTGCTCGGATTTCCACCATCGTTTCCCGCGCTGCCAGCCGTGCCAGCGCTTCCGCCAGTGGCCCCGCCCGCGCCTGCACCCGTCTCGTCTTCGGTGGCCGACGGCACACACCCCACGCCTGTCATTCCGAGCAGCAGCGCGATTCGCTGCATGTTGGCTAGTCTCATGAAAGCGCCCTCCTTGGGCTCAGTATGGACAAACGAAGGATCGAACCGATCCGTCACGCACCGTCCGGGTCGATTTCGTCGGCGCCGCCAGCGAAGCGCCGGCGCAGGGCCGCGATGGCGGCCCGAACGAGCTTCGCGCCCGTTCCCGCGGGGGCGGACCAGGTCACCTCGATCTCCTCGAAGCTCTGGCCTTCCAGCCATGACGAAAGTGCCTGGAGCTGGTTACCGGGTAGATGCTCGCGCGCGTACTCGATCAACTCGCGGGCCGTTTGCGCGGCGGTAAAGGGGGGGCGCACCCCGAGCTCGTCGAGCAGCGGGCTGGCTGCAAACTCGTTGAGGAGGCGCTTGACGCTCGGAGCCGTCGCTTCGCCTGGGCGCTGAATCACGTGCTCCCGCACGTAGTCGCGCACGACATTGGCGGTCACGATGCGCAGCCAGTCTTCGAAGGTTTTCTCGGGGTGGCGCTCACGCCAGGGGGCATAGTGTCGGAGGCCGTAGCCTTCGGCACGACCGATCTTCTGTACGAGACGCGCAACTACGTTGTGAACGTGGTCATCAGATTGACCCAGCGCGCGCAGCGACCGGCTCGCGCGGACGATGTCCAACCAGGCTGGCCAGAGATGTTCGAGGAGCTGATTTGTGGCGGCAGCGTCGCCAGAGGCTGCCCCGTTAGCCAGGCGTTCGCACAACTCGATATCCAACCTGCGTGACGTCACCACTGGAGGCAGCCTGCGACGCCGCGGGGTGCGATCGCCACTGAGGGGAGTGCTCGAGACGAGGCGCCCCGCTTGGACGGGACCGAGAAGTGAAGCAGCAAGCCGGAACCCAGCATGGCCGCGCCTGCCCCGGCCAAGACGAGGCCCGTGGTCTGCATCGATGCAGCGTCGTCCCGGAGTGCCATGCCGTCCGGGTCACACTCGTTGTTCGCGTTGCAGTGTCCGTCGGAATCGCGAACCAGAGAGAGAGTACGTATTCCGAAATAGCCGGCCACGGCCAAGCTAGCCAAGCCGAGACCTCCCAGCGCAAGTCCGACGATTTGCTGGGGCGCTGCTCCAGCGCTCGTCGATGTTTCACGCGCCGAGTTGGCGTGTGGAACGAGGGGTGTAGGTGTAGGGCGTTCGCGCTCGACGCTCTGGCTCGGGGGAAAGTGGATCTGTGGTGGTGCGGATGTGCTGCTCGCGGACGGCACTTTCTCGGATGCGAGAGTCAGCTGAATCTCGGCAATCCGTCCTTCGGCAGCGCTGATCACGCGGCGTTCGGCGATGTGTCCGGGGGCTGCAACTATGAGCTCGTGTTCTCCTGCATCGATGGGAAGCACTTCACCCAGGACCTCCAAGGGTAGGAGTTCGCCGTCTCGCTTGAGAGTGGTGCCTTCTGGCGTGGCTGACAGCGTGATGCGAAGCCTAGGTATTCGCGGTTCGAGTGCAGCAAGGGTAGCCGCAACGACGCTGGCTAGTTCGCGCCGGCGGCGATCGGTTGCAGGAAGCTCGCGATTCAACTTCAGTGCGCGTTGATAGTCGTACCAAGCTGTCGCGAGCTTGCCCTCGCGCTCATGGCAGCGCGCAATCTTGATCAACGTACTCACGGCCACTTCGAGGAGCATGCTTTTTTCGAATTTGCTGCAAGCGTTCGCCCAATCGCCCGCTTCCAGCAATGTCTTGCCGGCATTGAAGAGTGCCTCCGCGGCTACGGAGTTGCGACCCGGTACCGGAGTTTCGGCCTTTGCTGTGCCCGTCGTTGCCACGAGCACCGTCCCGAGGATGACCGCTCGTAGCTGGCGGACACCGATTCGCCAGGTGTCAGCGGATGTCGGTTGGATCTTCACTCGGCCCCGTGGGTTGTGCTTGCGGCGTGCGGTGTCGCCTCTTCCCGGGTTGAATTTTCGCGGGATTGGGGCGGGACGGAACCCCTGACTGGGTCAAAGCGGGTTGGGTAGGCGCATGGGTTGGTCTGAGGTCCTGTGCCCCTCCGGGATGCGGATCGGTTTCGACCGTGTCCGCGCTGGCGCTCGCGGGCATGGCATTCGAGCTCGGTGTCCAAGCGTGCGTTTCGGCGAGCTCTGTGTCCTGCGTCTTTCGTACCGTATGAAGCAAAAATCCTATGCCTGCCATGAGGGCGATGGTCACGATCACCGCTGCCACGCGGACTTGCAGTATGCGGCCAGTTCGCTTGCCGCTTCCGGTGTGCTCGCGCCCGGTCCTCGGGTGCGCGGCGCGTGAAGGTTCGCGGAGCGCGTCGAGACCCAAAGCTAGGGCCAATGTTTCGGTGAGCTCCGAGGCGCTTTCGAAGCGCTGGCTGGGCGCTGCGGCCGTGGCTTTGGTGAACCACTGATCCAGCGCGTTCGTTAGTACCATCCCGGCTCTGGCAGCGCGTTGCGATGCAGGTTCCGTTGCTCCCGCCACGATGCGCAGCAGCAACGGGTACACGGCATCATTGTTGCGGCCCTCCGTATCCCAGTATGCGGAGCCTACCAGGAGCGTGTAGGCGATCTGACCGAGCGCATAGATGTCGGTCGCGGGACCTATCGCGCCGTCTCCGCGAACCTGCTCGGGTGACATGTAGAGGGGGGTGCCCACGCTCCGGGTCGTGTTCGGAAACGTCGCCTGCGATACCAGTTTCGCGATGCCGAAGTCCAAGACCTTGACGCTCGGTGTCCCGTCGTCTCGCCGAGTGACGAACAGGTTCTCCGGTTTCAAGTCGCGATGCACGATTCCGATGGCGTGCGTCCTGTCCAGAGCCAGCGCTATTTGACGGAAGAGCTCGATGACCAGCGCAGGTGGCAGCCGCTCGTTTCGGCGCAGCATTGCCGCCAGGTCCTCCCCCTG
>DATHEN010000877.1:0-11016 GCA_035318565.1 Polyangiaceae bacterium | reverse complement strand
GAGAGTGAAGCCGCAGCGGTGCTGCCGGGTATCGGAGAAGCGCTGGCCAGCGCCGGCGTCGAGATTCGCGGCTGCGCCCGCACCCTGTCGTTCATTCCGAGCGCGCGCCCGGCCACGGACGCAGACTGGGGTTGTGAGTTTCTGGCCAAGATTCTCGCCGTCCGCGTGGTGCGCGATCTCGACGAAGCGATTGCACACGTCGAACGCTACGGCTCGAACCACACCGAAGCCATTTGCACTGACAGCCAGAGCCGCGCCGAACGCTGGCTCAATGAAGTGGATGCGAGCTGCGTTCTGGTGAATGCTTCGACACGCTTCAACGACGGCGGACAGCTCGGGCTCGGCGCAGAGATTGGCATTTCCACGTCGAAGCTCCACGCCTACGGGCCAATGGGGCTCGATAGCCTGACCACGGCCAAATGGATCGTGCTCGGTCAAGGGCACGTGCGGGGTTGATGAAACCATCAAAAGTGAAGCTGAAAGCACCGAAACCGAAGGCGCGTCCACGGCCGTCACGCGACAGGGACACGGGCAGTTCCCCGCCCAGCGCCGCGCGCCCGTCCGAGGACGCACAGCGCATCGCGCTCTGCGCTGCCGAAGCCGGCCTCGACAAGAAAGCCGGCGCGGTCGAGATCATCGATGTACTCGGTAAGGTGGACTACGCCGACTACCTGGTGCTGATGACCGGACAGAGTGATCGGCACGTCGCCGCGATCGCCGAAGCGGTGGATGCTGCGCTCTCGAAGAAGGGCTTCGACGCCATCTCGGTGGAGGGGCTGCCGAGCGGCAACTGGGTGCTCATCGACTTCGTGGACGTCGTGGTGCACGTCTTCCAGGAGTCGACGCGCTCACTCTACGACCTGGACGGGCTCTGGATGGACGCGCGGCGGGTGCCGGTGCCATCCGGTGTGTCGTGAAGCTGGGCGTCTTCGCGATCGGCAAAATCAAAGACCCGAGCCTGCGCCACGTCGCAGACGACTATTTCGCGCGCATTCAACGCTACGTGCGCTGCGAGGAAGTCGAGCTGCGTGACGACAGTGCTTGGGAGCGCGCGCTCGTCAGCGACGCAACGGCGATAGCCCTTGAAGTGAACGGCAAGGCGTGGACCAGCGAGCAATTCGCCGAGCAGCTCGAACGCTGGGCGCGCGTGAACAAGGGTCAAATTCACTTTCTGATCGGCGGCGCCGAAGGCATCCCGCGCGCCGTGTCGCAGCGCACGCACGCGGCGCTCAGCCTCTCGTCGTTCACGCTCCCGCACCGCCTGGCGCGCGTGCTTCTCTACGAACAACTCTACCGAGCCATGACCATCCTGCGCGGTGAACCGTACGCCCGCGAGGGTTAGCGCCCGCCTACCCGCAGCGCTTAGCGACCTGCTAGGTTCCTTGGCCGCCAAGCCGCAAAGGCCGCCAAGATCTCGCCACCCAGATTTTTTGGGTTGAACCTTGAACGGCAGCGCAGGTCATTCAAACGTCGTGCGGGGATCTCAGGGCAGAGCTGTCTGCGACGTTTGTTCGCCGGCAGCGCCGTGAAAGGTTCAACCCTCGAGTCTTCATGGCGAGGTCTTGGCGTTCTGCGGCGGCTTGGCGGCAAAGGAACGCGTCCGTTGGAAGAATTGCCGGGCCTTTCCAGGAGCACTAGTCGATCTTGTCGCTCGAGCCCGAGCTGGAATCGGCGTCAGGTGAGGAGGGAGGGGAAGGCAGGGCCTCGGTCTTTTTGCCGAAAATGTAGGCGATTCCGATCGAGAGACCGTAGAGCCCGCAGAGCGGGACCGCGAGCAGGAACTGACTGGCCACGTCGGGCGGCGTTATCACGGCCGCGATCGCGAACGCGATGATGATGAAGTAGCGTGCGAAGCGGATCATGTGCGTGTGGTTGATGATGCCGGCGATGGACAGGAAGAACACCAGCACGGGCAGCTCGAACACCCCGCCGAACGCGAGCAGCATCTTGGAGACGAACTCCAGATAGTCGCTGACCATCACCGTCGGTTTGACGTCGATGCCCTCCACGGCGACGGGGCCGCTGAAGCTCAGCAAATACTCGAATGCGATCGGGAAAGCGAAGCGCCAGCCAAAGTACCCGCCGAGCGCAAACAGCGCACAGGACGAGACCACGAACGGAATCGCCAGGCGCTTTTCCTTCGAATACAGCCCGGGCGCGATGAAAGCCCACAGTTGATAGAGGATGATGGGCAGTGCCATCACGAAGCCGCCCAGCAGCGCGAGCTTCACGTACTCGATGAACAGCGAGGCCGGCGCCGGGAAGTGCAGTGAAGCCTTGCCGCCGAGCTTTCCGTGCTTCCAGGCTTCGACGAACGGGTGCGTCAGCCAGTCGAGCAGCTTCTTCCGGAAGATCCACGCAATGACCCCGCCCACTGCGAACGCGATGCCCATGCGGATGATGCGCGACCGGAGCTCCTCGAGGTGCTCCCAGAACGTCATCGCATGTTCTTCGGGATCGTCGCTCATACCACCGGGTCGGGCTTGGCTTCCGGTACGGGGTCGGGCTTGTCTGCCGGACTCGGGGGCGGGGCAAGGGAATTTGCCGCGGGCGCGTCGGGTAGCAAGTCCTCGGGCAGCGCCCCGGAAGCGTCGACTCCCTCGGGCGGATACTCGCGCGTCATATCGGTCTCGACGATCTCCCGATAGGGGTCCTGGACGGGCTGGTAGGCCGGCTCCGCCGGGCGGCGAATGATGTCGCCGCGCATCAGCGTGCGCAGCTCGTTCAGGCCGCCGCTCAGGCCTTCGGCGCGCAGGATGTCATCGATGCCGGTCTGGGCGCGGACCTCGGTCGTGATACGCCGCAGCTTTGCGATCCACTCGCCCAGCGAGCGAAGCATCTTGGGAAGCTTTTGCGGGCCGACCACGACCAACGCGACCAGCCCGATCACCAGCATTTCGGTGAACGAGATGCCGAACACGCCGGAACGCTACCGCGTGAGACACGGCTCCGCAATTGCGGCGGGGCTTCTGGCCGGACTGCCGCAAAAGTGAGGCTTCGAGGCGGCAGAGCTATCCGGCGCGAGACTTTGGTGTAACGTGAGCTCTCGTGATCCTGGGCTGGTTTTTGGGGCTGCTCTTCATCAGCCCGTTCGTTTTTTTCTACTTCCTGATCATCAAGGGGACCGATCGCTACGAGCCCGAGCCGTTCTGGCTGCTCACCCTGATGTTCTTCTGGGGCGCGATCATCTCCACGCTGACGGCCATCGTCGGCAATGAGCTGGGGCTGCTCGGTGTGACCTACGCCCTGGGCGCCAAGACCGGCGATCCGCTGGTCGCGGCGTCGACGGCCTCGTTCGTGGCGCCCTTCGTCGAGGAGACCACCAAGGGCATCGGATTGCTGCTGTTGTGGGTTGTCTCCGCTGCATGGCTGAAGGAGCTGGACGGCGCGCTGGACGGCGCCATCTACGGTGGCGTGATCGGGCTCGGGTTTACGTTGACCGAGGACATCCTCTACGTAGGCAGCGCCACCGCAGAAGCCGGCGCTGCAGGCTTTACCAGCGTGTTCATCTTGCGCACGGTGATGGCGGGTCTGGGCCACGCCTCATTCACGGCCATGACCGGGCTTGGCGTGGGCATCGCCGCGGAGAGTCGCAACGGGCTGGTCAAGGTGATCGCGCCGTTCGGCGGCTGGATGGCCGCGGTGGGCCTGCACTTCTTGCACAATTTTCTGGTGACGTTCCTGCTCTTGGATGGCGTGGGCATCGTGCTCAAGTTCCTCGTCTTCTGGACGTTCGACGCCGTCTTCTTCCTGCTCATCGTCGTGCTGGCGATTCGCGATCGCTCGATCGTGCTGCGGGGTCTGGTCGACGAAGCCGGCAAGCTCCTGCATCCCAAGGAGCTCGGGCGCACCGTGAGCTACTGGATGATCGTGCCGTTCTGGAACCTGTTCACGCTGATGGGTAGCCCCGGAGGGTACTGGAAGAGCCGCCGCAAGCAGCTCGATCTGATCAGCCTGGCGTTTCTGAAACACCGGCGCCGCGGTGACGGTGGGCGTGAGAGCTTCCGCGAACAGAAGCTGCGCGAGCGCATTCACGTCGCCAATCAGCAGGGCATTTTCATCGGAGCGCGCTAGTGAACCGGCGCGAAGAGTTCGCAGATCTCGGTCTTCAGTAGGCAGGTGACAGCATCGCCCGCGCCTAGAGCTTCGCTCGGCGCTTCATTTCTTTCATCTCGGCGCGAACCGCCCGTGCGCCGAGCAGGTAGCCGATAGTCAGGCCGACGATCAGCACTCCGGGGATGTAGATGATGTGCTCGAAGGTCATGACTCGCGCGGGGCGGGCGCGGCGCGCGTGCCCTCCAGGGCACGCTCCAGATCCGTTACGCGATCGTCCATCTTCTGCTGGCGGCGCCACGTGAACCAGACGAACACGAGGAGCAGAGCCCACATCACCAGGTACGCGCTGACGAGCAGCGCCTCTGAGCTGGTCGTGTCGCCGCCGCCCTGGACGGCGATGAATTGCGTGGAGCGATCTTCCGGAGTTCCCAGCTTCCCGCTCGGTCCGCTGGGCTTGCCGCCAGCGATGCCCATCTCGGGGATGTTCCCGGGGTTGGCCGCTGCCGGCACGGATGCCGCGGGTGCCGGCGGTTCAGCGGGGTCGAAGGTTCTTGCCGGGTCAGCTGCGCCTTGCGTCTGCACCTTTACACCTCATTCGTCAGGCCGGAGGCCAGGGCCTGTTCCTGCAATCGCGCGAGCCGAGAGTCGAGCATTGCCGTGCGCGCGCGGCACCAGATGAGCGCTACGGCGAGCAGCGTCATCGCGAAAAATCCCATACCCAGGGCGAACTTCATGTCCGGATGACCGAGGCCGCCGCCGCCGGACGTGATCACGGTGGGGTGATTGCCGCCCCACTTTTTCACGGAATAGTGAATGATCGGCAAGTTGACGGTTCCGAGTACGCCGAGCGCCGCGGCGAACTTGCGTTCTGCGTGGCCGCCTCCGGCGAAAGCCCGCAGCATCACGATCGCCGCGTACACCAGCAGACTGAGCAGGGACGTGGTTAGCCGCGGATCCCAGGTCCAGTACACGCCCCAGGCCTTTTTTGCCCAGAGCGGGCCGCTCGTCAAAAGCATCATGCCGAACAGCACGGCGCACTCGGCTCCGGCTTTTGCCCAGGCGTCGCTCTTGTCAGTCGGGCGCGCCAGGTAGATTGCGCTCGCTACGAAGCACACGGCGCCGGACAGGTACATCGCGTAACCGGACGGCACGTGGAAGTAGAAGATCTTCTGCGTCAGGCCGCCCGCCTGCAGCTGCGCGATCGGGGCCCGAATGAAGATGAAATAGATCAGGTAGAAGAACACCGCAGCCGTCGCGGCGAGCAAGACCTGGAAGATGAGCTTCGAACGGGATTGCACGACGGCTGCACGCTAGCACGGCGAGTAAGCGAAGGAACACCAGGGGCCGCGGACATCAGCGGTGCTCAAACGTCGCAAGTGGCCAGCGCCAAGAGTGCCGTTACTTTGGCACGGACGACTTCGAATTCCTTGATGGCCAGGTCCAATTCGGCCTCGCGCAGCCGGCGCGCCGTATCGACCAAATCGAAGCTGGTTCCGCTCCCGTTCAAAAAGGCAATCTTCGACAGACGCGCGCTCTCGCTCGCGATATCCCGGGAGCGGCGGCTGACCACGAGATTCGAGTCCGCCACCTGCACTCCGCGGAACGCTTGCGAGACCTGGAAGCGTGCGTCGCGCTTGGCCTGCGTGAGTTGCTCGCGGGCGACCCGGGACTCGCCCTGGGCGGCGCGCCGCGCGCCGTATCGGAGCCCGCCGTCGTAGAGCGACCAGGTGAGCACGCCGCCGATCGTCCAGGTGACGTGCTCGCGGTTCGGAGAAGACTGTTCCGACGACAGGTACGAGAGATTCGAGACGAAATCCACGCTCGGAACGTACGCCAAGGTCACGCTGCTCACGTCGCGCTCGGCAACGTTGAGATTGGCCCGAGCTGCGAGCACGTCCGGTCGATTGTCGATGGAGGGCTCGGGACGGCAGGAGGTTTTAGCGTCCTGCGCCAGAGCATCGAGACGGATGGCGGGTGTGACGCCCCAGGCCTGATCGGAGCCCAAAGCGGCGCCCAGTGCCTCGCGCGCACGGCGCGCATCTTCGTCCGTTGCCACGACCTGCGCGCGTGTGAGCGACGCTTCCTGCTCGGCGCGGAGCACGTCCACGGCGCTCGATGCGCCGAGCGTGGCGCGCCGCTGCGTCAAATCGAGCGTCGAGAGCGCGCTCCGCAGTGACACGCGACTGACTTCCGCCAAACGCTCGGTCGTGACCACCGTGACGATCGCGTCTGCGGCCATGGCCAGCGCGAGCCGCTGGGCTTCCTTGGCGTTCAGGCGTGCGGCTTTGACGCGCCGGCGCGCGGTGCCGTAGTCGTGCCAGGCCTGTGCGGCGATCACCGGGACCCGCAGGCCCAAACCTGCTTGCCAGCTCGTGCCGGGGTCGGGAACACGGCCCTCTTGCAGCGGAAAGCTCGTGAAGCGAAAGCCCGTCCCGTACAGCAGGTGATGGGTCAGGCTGGCGCTGCCCGTGAGCTCGGGGAGCGAGCGAGCGAGGGACTGCCGCGCGGTGCCCTCGACCGTTTCGATTTGAGCGTTGGCGATGCGCAGCGTGCTCTCGCTGCTGCGAATCATGGTCAGCGCCTGCTGCCAGCTGCCGAGTACGTTGGTTGCCGGCGGCAAATCGACCAGCATCGGGTCTTTGACGTCGGGCATCGGCGGAGTCTCGAGCTCTGCCGCAGCGGGCAGCGCCGGGGTGGGGGCCGGGCGGGCGGGTTGAGCGGACGCGGGCAGAGAGATCGCGCTGGCGATGGCGCCCAGCAGAAGGAATCGCTTCATGGGTTCGGATCGATAGTTGCCTACCGTCCAAACGCAAAGGCCTTAACGGCACCGATTGTCGGGATGGGTTTCAGAGCGTGAGCGCGCGCTTCTTGCGCGTGCGGACCGGTGCCGCCCGGCGCTGCCCGCCCGGTGTGGCGGCTGGGTGCCCACCGGCGGCGGCCGAACCCTCGTCGGCGAGCCAGGTATCCAGGACTTTCCGGGCGCGGTCGGCATCCCTCAGGGCGCGAGAGAGCACGCGCTCGGCGTCCGAGATTCTGCCGGCGTGAGCCAGGGCGTGTGCGTAGGAGCTCGCCACTTCCGTATCGCCCTTGAGCTCGCGATACGCGAAACGCAAATGGCGCAAGGCTTGCTGGGGCTGCTCGAGGGCTACGTCGAGCACGTGACCCAGGTTGTGCGCGTACCAGGGATTTTCCGGTGTCAGCGCCAGGGCACGGGCATAGGCGCGCGCGGCGCAACGGTAGTGCCCGAGCAAGGTGTGACACAGCCCGAGCACGGCCCAGGCGCGGTCGTCGTCACCATGGGACAGCACATCGCGCAAGAGCAGCGCGGCGCGCCACGGCGCCGATTGCAGCAGCGTTTCCGCGAGCTGGCGTTTGCCGAACAAGGCGGCATCCGAGCCCGGTACCGCGCAACGAATGAGCTTTTCCAGCATCGGGACCAGATCGCGTGGCCCGAGCTCGTTCTGAATTGCCCAATCGACATCGAACAGCAGGCGTTGCACGTGCAGGTCGCGTCGATCTTTCATCTAGCCCTCGGAGTAGCCTCCCGCAGGGCTCTGCGCAAATACAAAGTCGAATCACGCGCGTCTCGGCGCGAGTGATTTCGCGCTGCCTGCAGCGCGCGCGACGAGGATCTTACATTATCTCACGTCGCGAAAACCGCGCGATGGTTCGGCGAGCGCGAGCTTCCCTGCAATCGTCGCACCGTTCAACGCAGAGATGGCTTGCTCCACGAGCGCGCGGCGCACTCCCACGAACGAATGCCGGTGCTTGACTTTCACGTAACCGTGACCCGTGAGCTCGTCACCCAGGCCTTTTGACGCGAGTAGAGTGTAAAAGTCGCGTGGCGTTACCCCGTCGCGGCGTCCGACGTTCACGAAGATTTCCGTCACGTCTCTGCGTGCTTCGCCGAAGTCCGATTCCTCGGGCTCGGGCTGAATGCTGCGTTCGCCCGTGGCAAACTGCGTATCGAAGGGCAACTGCGCTTCCATACTCGGACTCGGCGAAGGGGTGGGCTCTGCGAGCTCGAGTGTCGGGCTCGGGTCACGCGCGGGCGGCTTTTCGACAGGGGCAGGAGCGGGTTCCGCGTTCGCGTTGCTGGCGGAGGTGCGGACCGGGGGGAGTGGAGCGGGAGCGCCGTTGTTGCGGGTGCGCGGGCTCGAGTTCTGCGTTGGACCTGCGCGCCGCGCCGCCGTAGCTTCGTCCATGGCGTCCGGGCGAGCGCCGAGATGATCGCGCAACAGTCCGGCCAGGATGAACTCCGCCTGTTCGTGGCTGAGCAATCGCCGCGCCAGCGCGAGGTCGTCCGGGTGCATACGTCGCGACGAGAAGGCCTCGATGAAGAGCTTCACCAGGTCGGTCTCTGCGCGCGTTTTCATCTCGCGCGCGGACGGCAGCTGCCGCTCGATCGGGCGAATTTTGTAGGTCAGCCGCAGCAGGTACAAATTGCCGATGTCGGAGGGCTCGATCAGCGAAATAGCAGTGCCGGTACGGCCTGCGCGCCCCGTGCGTCCGGTGCGGTGGACGTACCCCTCCGTGGACTCCGGAAAGTCGAAGTTGATGACGTGGGTGAGGTGCGAGATGTCGATGCCGCGCGCGGCGACGTCAGTCGCGACCAAGAAGCGTAGGTCACCGCCGCGCGTGGCGGCCATCACCTTCTCACGTTCGTGCTGCGCGAGGTCGGCGTTCAACCAGTCTGCGGAGTAACCCTGTTGTTGCAGCGCGCCGGCGACGCGTTTGGTTTCGTCGCGCGTGTTGCAGAAGACGATCGCGCTCTCGGGATTGTCGATCTCGAGGATCTGGATCAAGTTCGCGAGCTTGTCGCTGTACGTCAGATAGACGAAGTGCGCGATTTCCAGCGCGCCCACCTGATCGCCGCTGAGCGTGATGAACTCGGGGTTGCGCAGCCGTGTTTCGGCCATGCGCTTGATGTCGTTCGGAAGCGTGGCGCTGAAGAGCAGCGTCTGACGCGATTCCGGCAAGTACGACAAAATCTCGGTGATTTGCGGCAAAAATCCCATGGAAAGCATTTCGTCGCTTTCGTCCAGGACCAGCACGCGGATGCTTTCGGGCTCGAGTGTCTTGCGACGCAGGTGGTCGAGCACACGGCCGGGTGTACCGACGAGCAGTTGCGCGCCGCCGCGGATCAACTCGATTTGGCGAGGCATCGGCGCGCCGCCGTAAACGGCTACCGGCTTGACGCCGCGGTACTTGCCGAGACTCTCGAGCTCGCGCGTGACTTGCACGGCGAGCTCGCGCGTAGGACACAGCACGAGCGCCTGCACCTTCGCCAGATTCTTTCTGACGATCGAGTCGAGCAGCGGCAAACCAAAGGCGGCGGTCTTGCCCGTACCCGTGCGCGCCTGCACCACGAGATCGGTGCCGCGAACGGCGGGCTCGAACACGGCACGTTGCACCGGCGTCGGATGCGTGTAGCCGACGTCTTCGAGCGCCCGACGTGTTTCGGCCGACAAGGGTAGGACGTCAAAAGTAGGGGGAGGCGGTGCGGATTCGGGAGCTACGTCAGACATTAAAATAGCTAGTTGGCAGGTTAGCGTGGATCAGCGGGGGCGCGGAGCCCGGGATCGAGGGCTTGAACGCGACGGCGCAAGCGCGCCAGCGCGACCGCCTCGTACCGCACCGCGTGTTCCTCGGCAAAGCGCAACTCGACTACGTCGCGCAATGCGTCCCGCGCTTGCTGGTCTTTCTCGCAGGCGTGCTCGACCGCGGGCAGGCTTTGCCACTCGGGGGCCAGTTTGGCGCGAAAGCGGCTCAATGCCGCCCGTTCATCACCATTTTCAGCGGCAGCGGCATTGCGAGCTCGCTCCACGGCCGAAACCAGCGAGCGGATGCCCCCGCGGCAGGAGCCGACCGCTGGACCCTCCGAGGGAAACCAGACGTCGCGCACGATTTGAAACGAGCACACCAGCGTGAAACTGCTGAGCAAGAGCGCAAAAAGCGCGATGCCGAGGCGCCGCCCGAGACGCCGGGTGGCTTCTACGCGGCTCGTTGCCGTGGGTTCGCTCATGGATGGCGCCGGACGTCAGGCATGCTCCGCTCCTATATAGCGAGGGTGGGCAGCGGGTCGATGTTTCGCTGGCTGCACAGCAAGAGGCGTGCTCGGAAGGGTCAAGGTGTCTCCAGCCGATGCCTTCGTAGCTCCTGAGCGCTTCTCATATTGACCCCAGCCTACGGTCTCCCCATAATTGTTTCATAAGCATTTGAAAAGCTCGAAAGTGCTCGATTCACCGCCGCTTCCGCTCGAAACTGCGACGCGCGCCCTGGCCGAGGCCGCGCTGAGCCGTGGGGCCGAGCCGCGCCTACACCAGCGCCTCGCGGACATTCAGGCCGTGCTCGGTGAAGACATGGCCCTGGTCGAGAAGGGTCTGCGTGAGGCCCTGGCCGATGGCGTGGAGCCGGGTGCGGCGGCTGCCCGCCATTTGGTGCTCCTGGGCGGCAAACGCGTGCGGCCGCTGGCATTGCTCCTGAGCGCTGCCTGCTACGGGCCGGTGCCGCCCGTCGCACGCGAGCTGGCCGTGGTCGCCGAGCTGATTCATTCGGCGACCCTGCTCCACGATGACGTGGTCGATGAAGGCATGGAGCGGCGCGGCGCGCCGGCTGCGCGCTGTCTGTTCGGCAATGGCGTGAGCGTGCTCGCCGGGGATCTTTTGCTCGTCAATGCGCTCGGGCGCACTTTGGACCACGCTCCCGAGGTCATGCCCGATCTGATCGCCACGCTGCGCTTGCTCGTTCAGGGCGAGATCATCCAGCTGCGCGGTCGAACCGAGCTGGACGTCTCGGAGCACACCTATGAGCGAATCCTGCGCGAGAAGACGGCCTCGCTCTTCGGCTGGGCTACGTGCACCGGCGCGCGCGTTGCTGGCGCAAGTCAGGACGAACAAGAGCGCCTGCGCGGGTTTGGGGAACGCCTCGGCATCGCATTCCAGCTGATAGACGACGTGC
>DATHEN010000876.1:0-2207 GCA_035318565.1 Polyangiaceae bacterium | reverse complement strand
ACGACCACGCTGCGGCTCGCGGCGTGAATCGTCTTCGAGCCCGCGTAGCGCGCCGTGAAGCGGCCGTGCCCGGGACGGCCGAGCTGCATTGCCGCGACCTCGAACTGCGCGCGTTCCCCGGGACGCACGGCGGAAGTCCCCAGTGAGCGCGTGCCGCGCTCGTCCGAGAACAGAAGCTCCACCTGCACTGTGCCGCTCAGCTCGTCGGCCGCGAGCGCCGGCTCTAGGTCGGTCTCGATGCCCACGATGTGCGACGAGCGATCCAGCGCGAGACGGGTGAGCTCGGGTGAGAAGCGGAGCGCCAGGCTGCGTTGAGTCGAGTCGAAATCGACCGTGCCGCTTTGGCCGGCGTAGTAAGCGCCGCCTTCGTAGCCGACCTCGACGACCCCATTTTGCCCGACGTGGGCCACGCGCACGCAGAATGCGCCCGTGCTGCTTTGGGGGTCGATGCGATACTCATCGGGAGCGGTCGTGTGGCCGGTCGCCCAGTGCACCTGATCGGACGTCGTGGCGTCGCAGCCCTGTGCAGGTGGGAGACTCGCATACGGCCCGTTGCGCGCTGCCTTGAAACGAACCCAGGCGTGGACGCCGGAGCCCGAAATGGCGAGCCCGGCGTCATCGAGCAAGCGCCCGCGGACGATCACGGCGTCCCCTTCGACGAGCGCCCGGGCTTCCACGATCGCGCTGCCTCGCACGCGCACTTTAGCTGCCGGCGCAGGCGCACTATGAAGGAGCACGCATGCGCTGAAGAGGAGCATGCGCAGACGGGACGGAAGCCGGTGGGACGGAAAGCGGAAGCGGTGCACGATCGCGATCTCGGGTGGCCAAAAGCGTGGCCGAATGAAGTTTTCGGCGCGAGTGGCCGTCTTAGCATTAGACCCAATGCGCGTGAGCCGGTCGTGATATCGTCGGCGCGAATGTCCGGCGCAAGGCTTCCTGCGTCCCGGCGCCCGTGGGGAAGCGCCGCACGGCTAGTGTGTGTGTTGCTGCTCTTGACGAGCAGCGGCGCCGCCCAGGATCGCGTTGCACGCCTCGCCGATCAGCTCGCGAACAGCGACGACTTCCGCGTCCGTACGCAAGCCGCGCTCGCACTCGGCGCGTCGAAAAACAAGCGCGCCCTCTCGCCGCTGTGCTCTGGGCTTTCGGACGGGAACACTACTGTGCGTGCCGCAGCGGCTGCCGGGCTCGGGCGCTTGGCGCTCCTCGGTGGGGCCGCGTGTCTGAAGCGTCGCATGGGCGTCGAAAACGCGAGCTCGGTAAAAGCAACGATCAAGAAAGCGCTCGGCCAAATCGAAGCCGGCGAAACAGTAGAGGAGGCTCCCGCGGTGACTGCCTCCACCCGCTACTATGTAGCGATAGGTAAGACTGCGGACAAGACCGGCAGGAACGGCGCACAGGTCGATGAGATGGTGCGGGGCGCGATGCGTCGGGCCGCCGAATCGCTCGACGGCTACGCCGTGGCCCCCAATTCCGAGAGCCCCCCGCAAGCGCGACAGCTCTTCTCGAAGTACAAGAAGATCAAGGGTTTCTATCTCGCTCCCAAGGTCATGCCGCCGAAGTACAGTGACGGAAACTTGGTCATCCAAGTCGAGGTAGCGATCTTCAGCTATCCAGACAAAACCCTGAGAGGCTCACTGCCCATCAAGCTCACGCAGCAGGATGTCGCGGGTCGAGACACCAGCGCGGAGGACGAATTGATTCGCATGGCTGCGGAGCGTGCCATGGAAAAGTTCTCCAAGAATGTCGAACGTATCGAATGAGGTTCGTGAACCTACGTTCTTGCCGAGGCGCAAGATTCACGCCTAGTCTAGCTGCAATAACCAGAGAATCGACAACCATCGCCCTGTCACATCGGTGACGTGAGGCCTCTCGAGAGTTTCAAGGAGTTCATCTCATGGGCGAAGCGGCAACCGCACCAACAGTAGCTTCAGGCCGCCACCAACGGCGGTTGCGTAACTATCTGCTGGATCGCCACTTTCAGCTCAAGTACTCCGGCTTTCTCGTCGGTACCGTGGTCGTCTTGAGTGTGGCGCTCGGCGCGATCCTGTGGCGCACGAGCGAAGCCGTGATCCGGCAGAGCATAGAGGCGGTCGGCCAAGGCGAGCAGGTCGTGTCGCTCGGGCGCGAAGTCGTATCCGAGAGTCGCAAGGTCAGCGCCGTCGTGCAGATGAACATCGTGAAAGATCCGGTGTACAGCGACAACGCCG
>DATHEN010000875.1:0-4156 GCA_035318565.1 Polyangiaceae bacterium | reverse complement strand
GAGCGGAGCTGTACGTTGTACGGCGGGTCGATGCGCTTGATCTCGTCGCTCTCGAGCAGCGCGGCCTCGAGCACGCTGGCGCTCTCGCTGTATGCCACGTCGTGAACCTGCGTGAGCAACTCGAGCCCCCGCTCCGTCGCGCGCGCTCCACCGCTGAAGTGGCTGGCCACGCGTTTCCGGAGGCTCGTGGCCTTGCCCACGTACAGCACATCGCCATTGCAACGCAGAAAACGATACACGCCTGGCGCATCCGGCAGCGCACGCCGCCGCTCGCGAGCCAGGGGATAAACGCGCCGCTTGCGCTGGCCGGGCCCGCGCGTCTGCCCGAGCCAGTCGTGGAGCTCGCTCCAGGTGTGCACCCCCGCTTGATCGAGCAAAGGCACGAGCTTTTGCCAGATGAACGCGGTCGCCTCCACGTGACCCGCAGAACGCCGCAAGAGCTCGGGTGAATGCCCGAGGTAGCCCGCGAGCGCTCGGATGTTTCGGCGCGGCAAGTCAGGAAACAGGCGCGCCGCGACGGCGTGGACGCAGAGCGGATCGAGCGGGAAAGCTCCAGGATCGGCGCTGCGTTCGTGCAAATCGCGCAAGAACGGCAGCTCGAAGCGCGCGTAGTGAATCACACTCGGCACAGCGCCCGAAAGTTCGCGCTGGGCGATGCCCGCCGCAGCTTCGCGGAGAGACGCCCACGCCGCCTGCTCGTCCACGGCTTCCGCCAAGCAAGCCTCGCTCCAGCCGGTGAGCTCGCGCACCGCTCGGCCCACCGGGCGATCGGTGCGGGGCGCGATCCACGAGCTTCGCACCGGCCCCTGCATGCCGTTCGCCGAACACACCGCCCAGCCGAGCTCGAGCACGTCCCCGTAAGCCGGCGTGGCGCCGCTGGCCTGGCAGTCCAGCACCAATACCGGCAGCTCTCGCAGCACGTCGCTCATCGCGCGCCGAGCATAGCGCCGCTTTCCACGTGACGCCGCGCGCCAGCAGCCAGCGGTCAATACACCGCGGAGTGAACACGACTGCCGCTTTTGTCACACGCTCGAGCGTGCCGCACGCACGCGGTCATGGGAACAGACGCGTGCTCCCTCACCCCGTCACCGACAAATGTCTGCTATGAAGGCGCCTGCTCTTTCCCCCCAGCAAGCGAGTCCTGCATGCCCCTTCGCACGAATTTTCCCGAGACGGCCCTTCTTTATTGTTGCGCCCTGGCAATCCTGCCCGGCTGCGGTTCCGACGAAGACAGCCACGGGGAGAAGTACCTGGGCCTCGAGAAGCCGGCCAACGGCTTTCACGTGCGCAGTCAGGGTGAGCTGATCCGCGCTGGCGAAGACGTGGAGTACTGCGAAGTCGCCGAGCTGCCGGGCGAAGCGGACAAAGAGTACTACGTGAGCGGGATCGAGCTGGGCAACGGCCTCGGCAGCCATCACCTGATCGTCGAGGTCGCCGAGCCCGGCAGCGTGGCCGATCAAAAGCTGCGCAGCCTGAGCATCGGCGACCGAGTGCCGTGCTTCAGCGCCGAGAGCGCCTACGGACAGGGTATGTACTCGCTGTTCGGGATTCAGCAGCCGTATGGCCGCGTGGACTACCCACCGGGCGTCGGCCGTGTCGTGTACGGCAAGCAGCGCGCGGTATTCGACTACCACTACTTGAATACGACCAGCGAAGACGTCCGCTCACAGAGCGCCATCAACATTCACGTCACCAACGGCGAGAGCATCACGCATATCGTCGATGGCTTCGGGTTCTACAACTGGACCATCGACGTCCCGGCCGGTAAGACCGCCTCCTTCAAGGGCGAATGCACGTTCAATCGCGACGTGATGGTCGCTGGCCTCGCGCGCCACACCCACCGCTGGGGCACCGACTACTCGGTGTGGAACGCGAGCGATCCGGACGACGCGGCGCCCTTCTGGACCAGCACGGACTGGGAGCACGACGTGAACTACGGCTGGGAGGAGCCGAGGCTGTTCCGCGCCGGCGAAGGCTTTCGCTTCGAGTGCAACTACAACAACACCGAGACTCATCGGCTGCGTTTCGGCACCCAGGCCCGCGATGAAATGTGCATCCTGTTCGGCCTCGCCTGGGATGCCGGCGACGAGCGCGTGATTCCTTCGCAGAGCTGCGATCTCACCTGGGAAGACGAGCGCGGAGTCGCGCAGGACACGGACGCCAAGGGGGGCTACCCTGCGCCCCCACCCGAGGTCGCCAACGCCTGCCTGCAGGGCGCCGCCAACGGCGCGGAGCCCAGCGAGTGCCTGAAGTGCCAGTGCAACTCCTGCGGAGGCGCCCTGGTCAAGTGCTTCGCCGACGAAGACTGTCGCGAGATCCTGAACTGTTTTCAGGGCTGCAGCGCGGAGCCCGACTGCGCACAGCAGTGCCAGCCGATCATCGACCAGCACTCGTCCGCGGTCGGCTTGACGCAGCAAATGTCCTCATGCCTGCAAAGCCGCTGCGACGAGCAGTGCGGCGGCTGACCAGACCAACGGCGCTGGCGATTGTCGCGAGAACTCGCTCGCGACCGTCGACCGGCGCTCATGGCACCAGTTTGTAGCCGTAGCCGTAGACCGTGAGGATGTGCTCGGGCTTGTCCGGGCGTTTTTCGAGCTTCTTGCGCAGCTTCACCACGAAGTTGTCGATGGTGCGATTCGTGGGCGTCGCGGCAATGCCCCAGATCTTGTTCAAGATCTCTTCGCGGCTCACCGGTTGACCGATGCGCTCGTGAAGCAAACGTAACAGCTCCACCTCGTAGAACGAGAGCGCTTCGGGCCGCTTGCCGTCACGGCTGATGGTGTGCGCGCTCAGGTTCACGCTCGCCGTGCCCACCTCGAACACGAACGTCTCCGAGGGACGATTGATGCGCCGGAACAAGGCGCGAATGCGCGCGACCAATTCGCCGATGCTGAACGGCTTGGTCACGTAGTCGTCAGCGCCCACGTCGAGCCCGCGGATCTTGTCCGCTTCCTGGCTCTTGGCCGTGAGCATGATGATCGGCACGAAGGCGTCCTGCCGGCGCAAGTCCTCGCAGACCTGGTAGCCGTTCATGTCCGGCAGCATCAGGTCGAGCAAGACCGCGTTCGGCTTTTCCTGGCGGGCGAGCTGCATGCCTTCGCGGCCGGTCTGGGCCGTGCACACACGGAAGCCTTCGAACTCGAGGGCATCTTTGAGCCCGAGCGCGATGTGCGGCTCGTCCTCGATGACCAGGATGGTCTTACGTGCCTCCATCCGGCCCGCATCCTACCTCGGGATCGGAAAACGTAAACTGCAGCCCCACAAAATGAGCCGAGGCGACGGGCCCACGCCACGTCGCCTCGTTTCTGGCCCGGCTTTTCTGGTTCAGCTGCCGCCGTCGCCCGTGGGGGCCGGCGCCGCGGTACCGGTCTGGCCCACGCAGGCGATGAACGTGATCGACCCGTTCACCGGCGTGTCCGCACCCGCGAAGCGCAAGCGCCGCGGCTCGGTCTCCTTGCAGGCCGCGATGGCCTCGAGGGAACCGATGTTCTGGCCCGCCGGTGGGTCCAGTGGATCCACGTAGCAGTAGCCGGGATTCGGCAGGCTCTGCACCGCGCTGTCGTCTGGAAGCGTCTGGCACTGCTCGGCATCGGCGCCCTCGAGCGCCTGGATCTCGCACATGCAGTACTCGTTGCAGGGCGGCAGACCTTCGCCACCGCAGGCCCGCGCCGACCTGCGCAGCTGCTCGCGCACGGCTGCCGCGAGCTTCTCGCTCACGGTTGCCCGGCCGTTGGCCTCCGGGCAACCGTCCGGCGGTGCCGAGTTCGCGCCGCAGGTCTGGCCCTGAATGCGCGTGGTCTCCACGATCTTGCAAGGGATCTCGCCGCTCGAAACGTCGAGCTGCCGGCTCAGACATTTGCCGCCGAAGGCTTCCTTGAGCCGATCGATGATGGCCGATACGGCAGGCGTATAGCCGTAATAGCGCTGATCGTTGACCTTGCTGGGATCCGGATGCTTCGGGCAAATCGACGCCACGATTGAATTGGTGGTGATTTGGCCGAAGTCCTTCAACACCTGCAGCTGCCGCAAACCCGGATAGGCCTTGGCGAACAACTGCGTCGCCTGCGCGGGCCCGCCATTCAGAGGGTTACACAGCGGCCGATTGAAGCGGAGCTCGTCCTCGTTGCTGGGAGTGGCCGGGTTGTCCGGCACGCAG
>DATHEN010000874.1:0-7177 GCA_035318565.1 Polyangiaceae bacterium | reverse complement strand
CAACCCGAGTCTGTACTCGGCTGCGGTCGGCCATCACTTCGCGCGCCCTGGAAATCGCTTCTGGGCCACGTTGCACCGCGCCGGCTTCACGGAGCGGCTCCTGCTTCCGGAAGAGGAACACGAGCTGCTCGAGCATGGATTCGGCATCACGAACCTCGTGAGCCGCGCCACCGCGTCCGCCGTCGAGCTTGCCACCGAGGAGTATCGGGATGGCGCACTGTCGCTCGCGCGCAAGGTTCGTCACTACCGACCCGCCAAGGTCGCGTTCGTGGGCATCCAGGCCTATCGTCTGGCACTGAGTGAGCGCCTGGCGACTGTCGGCCAGCAGCCGAGGCGCTTCGTCGACGCTCGAGCCTGGGTGTTGCCGAACCCGAGCGGCCTGAACGCGCACTACCAGCTCGACGCCCTAGCCGAGCTCTATCGCCAGGTGCTCGGGCGCTAGGACGTCTGCCGTTCGGCCTCTTCGGCACGCACCTCTGCGCGTAGCGCAATGGCGCGGATCGCGAGCTGAAGCTCGACGGCCTGCTTTTCGAGCGCGAGCAGATCACGGCTGAGCGTCTCCGTCTCGCCCGCCGCCGAGACGTCGAGTTGGCGCTGGCGCTCCGCGAGTTGGTCGGCTTCCTCCTGCGCTTCGGCCATGCCGTTCATGATCACGCCGATGAACAGGTTCAGAATGATCATCGTGCCGATCAGGATGAAGGAAATGAAGTAAAACGGGGCCAGCACCGGAAAGCGTGCTGGGGCCGTACACAGCGCTTCACGTCCTTCGTATCCATGCTGCGTGCAGCCGTACATCTGAGTGTACAACGTGGTCGACCAATCCTCGGCAGTGGCGACCTGAAACAGCGTTACCAGAGCGATCTGGAGCGAGCCGAACCGAAACGGATCATTCGTGCCGAACAGCAGTACTCCGGCCACCGCGTACACGTAGAACACGAGTAGCAGGAGCAGCGATACGTAGCCCATCGAGGGCACGCTCTTCAGCAACGCGCCCACCAGGATCTGCAGGCGCGGCAGCGCGTGAATCAGGCGCAGCACGCGCAGGAGCCGCGCGAGCCGTAGGACGGTCACGTATTGCCCGGCGATGGGCATGAAAGCGATCGCCACGATCGAGAAGTCGAAGACGTTCCAGGGATCTCGAAAGTAGCGCCAGGGGCGGGTGCCTTCCGCCGCGAGCTTGATCGCGATCTCGACCACGAATACCCCGAGCACGAGCTTGTCGAGCGCGTGGAGCAGCGTTCCATGGCGTGCGACCATGCTGGGATAAGTTTCGATACCCACCAGCACGGCGGCGAGTACGATGACGGGCGTGACGAAGCGCTGAAACGCGTTCGACTCCACGATCTTGCGGCACACGGTGCTCATGCGCTGCTTATGGATCAACGGCGCGCAGAGGGGAACGTCACATCACGAGAACGAGCAGCTGCGCGACCAGGATGCGCAGCAGCATGGTCAGGGGATAGACGCTGGCATACGCCACGGACGGCGCATCGGAACGTGCGATGTTCGTGGCGAACGCCAGGGCAGGGGGGTCCGTCATGCTGCCGGCGAGCAAGCCCGAGAGTGTCAGGAAGTCGAGCCTCGCGGAGAAGCGCGCGAATGCGCTGCACACGAGCAGCGGTACGATCGTGATCAGCGCGCCGGCTGCCATGTAACGCAGGCCGTCGCCGCTCGTCACCAGGGCCACGAAATGTTCGCCGGCTTTCACGCCGACGCACGCCAGAAACAGCACGATGCCCAGTGAGCGCAGCGCTGCGTTGGCGCTCGGTGGGATATACCACACGAGCGGCCCAATCTTGCCGATCCGGGCCAGCAGGATCGCCACCGCGAGCGGGCCACCCGCGAGCCCGAGCCGCAGCGGTGCGGGCATCCCGAACACTTCGATCGGGTAAGTGCCGGCCAGTACACCGAGCGCAATGCCGAGAAAGATCGGCAACAGGTTGGTGTGATTCATGTCGGCGAGCGAGTTGCCGAGCTCGCTGCAGGCTTGGGCGACCGCTGCAGGCTCTCCGACGATTTGCAGCACATCGCCGAAGGCGAGGCGCAGCTCGCGGTTCGCCGGTAGCTCGATTTCTGCGCGTTGCACGCGTGTCACCGTGACGCCGAGGCGTTCGCGCAGGGCGAGCGCACGCAGTGTCTTGCCCACCACGTCCGTGCGCGTCACGATCACGCGCTCGCTTTTCGGGAGCCCCGGCAGCGCGGCCAGGTCGTCTGGGCTGGTCTGGCCGACGATGGTCCGAAACTTTTCCAAGTTGGAGGGTGCGCCCACGGCGAGCAGCGTGTCTCCCACATGCACGGTACTGCCGCTCACGGCCGGCAGAACCTTGGCTTCACCGCGCGGGCGGACGCGCGACACCACGATGTCGAACTCGCGCATCCCGGGAACCATGCTGAGCCGCATGCCGTCCAGGTTTGGATTGTCCACGACGATGTTCATGCGCGTGAGCGGCTCGTTGGCTTTGCGCCGCTTCTCGGCGAACGCCGCCGCTTCCTGAGTCAGATCGATGCGCAGCAGCGTGCGTACGAGGAGCATCGTCAGGATGATGCCGATCACGCCGAACGGGTACGCGGCGGCGTAGCCGAGCGCGGGCAGATCGGCCGCGCCGGTCTGCGCGTCCGGCAAACTCTTGAGCGCCTCCTGCGCGGCTGCCAGCGCGGGCGTGTTGGTGGTAGCTCCGGCGAAGATGCCCACGGCGGCGCCCGCTCCGATCCCGAGAGCGCGCGCCAGCACCAGGGTCAACACGGCGCCGGTGAACACGGTGCCCGCCGCCATCAGGTTCAACGGCAGACCTTGTCGCTGGAGTGACGTGAAGAAACTCGGCCCGACCTGCATGCCGATCCCGAACACGAACAGCACGAGCCCGAACTCGCGTACGAACGCCAGCACCTCGGGCTGCATGTTCAGCCCGAAATGACCGAGCACGATCCCAGCGAACAAAACGCCGGCCACGCCGAGGCTCATCGATTTGATGCGCAGCGATCCGAGCCCGAGACCGAGCACGATGCTGCTCGCGAGCACGAGCAACGAGAACGCGACCGGTTGGTCGTTCTGGAACCGAGCGAGCGACATGTGGGCCGGATCTGCGGCAGGAAAGTGCGAGCAGCCTGGGAGAAGGCACCGAACATAACGCAGCCAGTCGCGCCGCGCATCGCGGATAGATGGCCGTCGTGCGAATGACGGTCAGAGCGTGCGGGCGGCGAGTACTTCGGGGGGAGGGACGAGCAGACGCTCCATCTCTTTCGGCTCGAACTTGGTCAGTCCGCCGGCGTACGTGCGGCCTTGCTGCACGCGTGTGGTGGCGTTCAGGTACGCTGCCAGTGCATCCAGGACCGCGCCGGACAACGCGGCGCGCGGGTACAAGCCGTGAGCGATGTTGAGGTGACGCGCGCACGCCAGATTGCGAACGAAGGCCGGAGGGCGACGCGCCATGTACGTCGCCAGAATGGGGGCGGGCTCGCGCAGGCCGACGCTCCACCACGCGCGCCGATGCCGCGCCACGAAGCCGAGGTCCGCGCCCATGTTCCGGGCGAGCTTCAGGAAGCGCTGCACGGACTCGAGCTCGCGGCGACCGAGCAGGTCCAGGTCGCAGGGGAGGTCGATGACGCTGCGCAGGCGCGAGGCATCCGTCAGCCGAAGCCCGGCAGCGAGTAGCTCGCGTGCGCGAGTCACGCTGGGGAACAAGACGCTCGGGGGTAGCTCATGCGCGTGCTCCGCTGCGATCCAGATTTTGTTTGCGCCCGTGACCTGTCCGCGGTGCACGCGGCACAGCTCGCCGAGCTCTATCAGACCGGGTTCGGCGCGCCGCGCCTTTCGCGCGAGCGAGCTCCAACGTGTCGTCGCCGCTGCGCGTTCGCGAGCGATGAGTTGCGTGCCGCCGGGCTTCTCGAGCGCTGCGCTGGAGCGCACGCAGCGCATGTGGATGTGCGAAGCGCGCGTGCCGGGTCGAAAGCACGCGATCACGGCCGTGGCGTCTGCATCGGGGAACACGCGCGCGGTAGGATTCACGACATGCAGGCTCGTGCCGCCGAGCGGACCCAAGAACAGGTTCCGCACGAGCGCGCCGTAGTTGACGTCCAGCCACTCCGCCGCGGTCACGAACACACCCTGGTCACCGGGTTTGGCCAGGAGCGCGGTGGCCAGGAAGAAATGCACGTGGAGACCCGCGAGCTGGCTCGCGCTAGCTCCGAGGCCGGCGGCGCGTGTTCGGAGCCAGGCCTTCCACCGTGCATCGATCAGGTGATGGCGTACGTACGGCGGATTACCCAGGAACAGCGTCGCTCCACGCACCGGAGCGAGCTCGAGCTTTCGGTAGTCGCTGGTGAACACCTGGGCTCGCGCGGCGTAGCCGGCGGCCGCCAGATGCGCCCGAACGAGCAGGGCGGCCAGCGGGTCGCTCTCCACGGCCAGCAGCCGTGCGTTCGGAAAGCGGCGCGCGGCAGCGACGATGAAACGTCCTGATCCGGCTCCCGGGTCGACGATGCGCACCGGCTCCGAGCTCGCAGCCAGCTCGAGCATCGTGCCGACGACACCAAGCGGCGTGTAGGTAGCGCCGGTTGGCCTGCGACGCGCGGCAGAGCGCAGCTGACAATAAGCGTCGCCGAGCGGGTCTCGTCCCTTCGTGATGGCCTCGAGAGCCGAGCGCATGACTGCAGGTGGAATTGCGCTCGCCGAACGCACCAAGCGCGTCTCTGCGGTCGACAGCTTGCCGGTTCGGTCCGCTCCGAGCGCGACCGCGAGGCCGATCAACTGTGTCTCGTCGGAAAGTCGCAGCACGCGCCCACAGGCTATCGAACGGCTTCGGGCGGTCAATAGCTGACGAGCTTGCAGGGTGGGCGAATGGACGAGATTCGCTTGCTTGCGAATAGAACATGTTCTATCCGTCGATGAGTCGATGAAAGGTTGCCCTGCGTGCGAGCAGGGTCCGGGCCATGACGCGCGCGCTCATTCTGCAAACAAGCATGGCCTGTGCGGCACTTTCATTACTCGGCTGTGCAACCGATCGCGTGCTGCCCGTCGGCTCCGAGTGCGGCAATCTCACGAAAGAGGGCGTCGAAGAGTGCGATTTGGCCGACACGGGCGGATGTGTCGAATGCCGCGTAGTGCCAGGTTGGCAATGCAACGACGCGAGCTGCAGCAGCGTGTGTGGCGACGGCATCGCCGTCGGTGACGAGCAGTGCGAGCCACCCAACGGCACGAGCTGTGACTCGGCGTGTCGAACTGGAACCAAGACGGAAGATTGCGACATGACCGGATATTGGGTCGTTCGCGAAACGTCTTTCAATATCGATCACGTGATCAGTCAGGTGCAAACCTCGAGCAACTGGTCCGTGCTCGCGCTGGTGCAGAGCGGCGAGGTGTTTCACGTCGATAAGGCGGTCAGCTGCGGCATCCAGGTCTCGGGCACGGCAACCGTCCAGCTGAGCGACGGCGGTCTGCGCGCGCTCGTGCATGCGAACGCCCAAGACACCGATGCGCCTCCGCCTCGTGCCCCGCGTCAGGGGCGTTTCGTCGCCACGGCGGACGGCTGCTCTTTCTCGATGGACCGTTACTACGTCGTGAGAGGAGCCGAGGAAGCGCGCTTTTTGCCGCCCGACTTCAACGCCAAACCCGAGCTTGCCACACTGACGCCCCTGCCACGCGAGGAAGACCCGCAGAATCCTACCGGCGAATTCACGGACGGCGCGCAAGACACCGACGGCGACGACCTCCCGGGCCTGGCGTGGCGCATCAGCGGCACCGCCACTGGGGTGCGCAACGTGGCGCAGCGCGATTGGTACGAGTACTTCACCGCGCCGACCACACGTATCGAAAGGCGAGCGCTCGAGTTCGTGTCGGATATGGCGTACGCGAACCAGGAGAGCATCCTGCACGTGAGCCGCTGCCCGCCGCTCGGCTGCGGTCTGCTCGTCGCGGGCTCGCATCCAGCGGGAAACCTGAGGCACCGCGCCAAATTTCTCTATCTCGGCAAAGAACTGGCCGATCCACGCGTGTCCAGAATCGTCGCGCGCGAGCTGAAGCAGGACATCGATGCCGATCTGCAAACCTGCGCCAATGCCCGCCTCGCTTTGGCTCACGATCCGGCAAAAGAATGAAAGCACGGTCCCCCCGTTGCGCCTTTTCGCGACGCCTCACCACGGCCGCGAGCGTTGCCGCGCTCGTCGCCTCGGCAGAGGTTGCGAGCGCCTCGCCACTGTTCGAGCTGGCAGGGGCGTCCATCGGCACGGGCGGTTACAACGCGCGCACCACGGGCGCCGCTTCGGCATCGACTTACTTCAATCCGGCGCTCTTGCCGCGCGCAGCGCGCAGCGTGGAGGTCGGAGTCCTGGTGCTGAGCGACCAGATCGCCCTGACGCTCGATGGACGCACCAGCGGCAACGTGCCGCTGATCGTGGCCGGGCGAAACATCGAGGACGCCAACGGCGACACGATCTCGAACCAGACGGTGCCGACGGACTGGCTTGAGCGCGGCTGTTACACCACCACCTGCGATCCGCCGTTCACGCCACGGCCGCGGCAGGACGCGGGCAGCAGCGGCAATACGCGCACGTACGCGGTGGTCGGGATCGTGTCCCACCTGATCGACCAGTATTTGTCGTTGGGTTTCTACGCGCTGCTCCCGCTCGGCGATTTCACCGCCGCGCACTCCTTCTACAACGACGAGCGCGAGCAATTTTTCTCGAACAGCCTGCACCCCGAGATGTACTCGGACAACCTCTTGGCCACGTCGCTCTCGTTCGGCGCCGGCAGCCAGATCCTGGACGAGCTCGCCGTCGGCGCGAGCTTCACGCTGAGCTTGATGAACCAGGCGCAGGCCAGCACGTACGTGCGCGAAGCTTCCGACTACGACAAGATCCTGATGTCGAACGACATCCGCGTGCAGCCCAAGCTGTCGCCGCACTTCGGCGTGCTGTTCACGCCGCTGAAGTGGCTGGATTTCTCGGGCACGGTGCACACCGAGCAGCGCTTTACGATCGAGACCGGTATCGAAGCAACGCTGCCCGATGGCAAACAGTCGGAGACGTTGCGCCGCGAAGTGCATGCATTCGTGCCCTGGACTTTCGGTCTCGGCAGCGAGGTGGATCTCAACCCGGGCGCGAAACACGCGTTCTCGCTGGCCGGGAACGTGCGTTACGCGTTGTGGTCGAAATACCTCGATCGGCACGGTGAGCGCCCGGA
>DATHEN010000873.1:0-10003 GCA_035318565.1 Polyangiaceae bacterium | reverse complement strand
GGTGTTCCGCGCTCTCGGCGAGCTCCGTAACGTCCCTTCCCTCTCGCTCGCCACTGATCCAAGCTCGGGGAGAGGTGCGCCATGACGGAAGATCGCTACGAGCTCTACTACTGGCCGATGATCCAGGGCCGCGGCGAATTCGTTCGTCTGGTCTTGGAGGACGCGGACCAAGCGTATGTCGACGTCGCACGATTACCGGAGAACGAAGGCGGCGGCATGCCGGCGCTTCGCCGGGCCCTCTCGGAAGCCCCGCTCGCGTTCGCGCCCCCGATCCTGAAATACGATGGAACCTGGATCTCGCAGACCACGAACATCTGCGCCTTCCTCGCGGCGCGCCACGGGCGCATGCCCGCTGGCGAAGGGGCAGAGCGGCTCGCCAGCCACCTTGCCGCAACGGTCTACGACTTCGCCACGGAGATCCACAATGTCCATCACCCCCTCGGGTCTTCTCTCTACTACGAAGACCAGAAGGCGGAAGCGTTGCGCGCCGCGGCCGCTTTTTTGGGGCACCGGCTCGCCAAGTTTCTTGGCTTCTTCGAACGCTGCATCGAGCAAAACGCCGCCGCGGAGCCGTGGCTTCTCGGTAACGCGCTAAGCTATCCCGACCTCTGGCTGTTTCAGATCGTCGAAGGGCTCTGCTATGCGTTTCCGAAGGCAATGGCCGCCCGTTTGCCGACGCATGCCAAGATCGCTCGAGCGCGCGAGGCCGTTCGCACGCGGCCCAGGTTGGCAGCGTACCTCGCGTCCGAACGCCGCATTGCTTTCAACGAGCACGGGCTGTTCCGGCACTACCCAGAGCTCGATGTGGACTGAGCCGGCTCATCACGTCTACGGGAACGAAAACGACATCGGCGGCCGACGAGCTGCCGTACACGGCGGGGGATGTACCGGTAGAGGAGCGTGCTTTGCCATCCACTTTGCCACCACTGAATGAGCTCGAGCTCCAAGTCGTCACGGCTCGCACGCTGGCGCACTACGATGCGAATGCGGAGCCGTTCACGGAGGGAACGCGCACGCATGATGTGTCGCAGAACTACCGGGCGTTGCTCGATGCCATCGAGGGCCAGGCGCCGTTTACGTTGCTCGACTTGGGCTGCGGCCCGGGGCGCGACATCGCGTACTTCAGTGACCTGGGTCACGAGGTAGTCGGTCTCGACGGTTCGCTGCGCTTCGCGGAGATCGCGCGCGCGGCCACGGGCTGCGAGGTGCTGCACCAAGACTTTCTTCGCCTGGATCTGCCGCGCGAACACTTTCACGGCGTCTTCGCCAACGCGTCGCTGTTTCACGTGCCGTCGCAAGAGTTGCCGCGCGTGCTCGGTGACTTGCACCGCTGTCTTCGCGCGCGCGGAGTGCTGTTCTCGTCGAACCCCCGCGGGCACGATCAGGAAGGCTTCTCGGGTGATCGCTATGGGGCGTTTCACACGCTGGAGACCTGGCGCTCGTACATGCTGGCGGCGAGCTTCAGTGAAATCACGCACTACTACCGCCCCGCAGGTAAGCCTCGTCACGAACAACCCTGGCTCGCCAGCGTCTGGCGCAAAGAGGATTCACACCTGAAGACGTAGGAGCCCTGGAGCAACCCGCCCCGCGCCAGCGCTCCGAGCTCTCTTGGCGGCCGAGTGCGAACTGCACCCTGTGCGTTCAAGTGCCGAGCCAGGTGTTCGCGTCGTGTGCGATGCGCATGCCGTAGCGGACGATGCCGGGAGACGGAACGCCGCAAACAAGGCCTCCGCTCGAGGCATTGCCCAAGCAGAAGTGAGTGGAATCGTCGTCGCGGTGGAGCTGAGCGAGGCCGCCGTAAGCGGGGTTCGTGCAGAGGCCCGCTTGGCGCTCGAAGTTGGTGCAGGGCAAAAATTGCGTCCAACCGTAACGGTCGTGCGTGCCGTCAGGGTACGGATATGCGGCGAGGCTGACTTCGTGACCGGCGTCGCTGGTTCGATCGCCCCACTCCGCCGCCACGTACGCGTAACTTTGGTTCAGGCGTTGAGTGCGCTCGCGTAGTGACCGGTCGGGTCCTTGCAGCACCCACAGAATGCGCGGCTTCGGGATGCCGACCTCGGCGGCTGCGTCGCGGATTTGTAATGCCGCGTTGAGTGCGTCCCAGAAGTACTGGTTGTAGTAAGCCTCCAGGATTAACTGGCCACCGCTCTGCGTGTGCTGCATGCACGGGGTGAGCGCGTTGCCCCAAAATTGCAAGATCACCAGCTGGGGCTTGAGGGTGCGCACCTGCGCTTTCAGCTTCTTCTCGGCTGGCATACCTGCGGGTTTGCCCTCCAGAAAGTCGCAGATGGCGAGGCCACCGTAGATGGAATCGCTCAGCGTGGCCTTGCCGCCAACCTGGGTCCACCATTTCACCGTGTCACGCGTTTCTACGGCAAGCGAGTCACCCGCGTAAAGAATGCGGGCGGGATCGGCAGCGGTGAACGCACGCGCATCGGGGCTCAGCACCAACATCCCGAGAGCCGTGCTCGTCAGGAAAATATTCGTCATAAACGCTTTCATCGCTCCCCGCTCCCTTCCCACGTTCGAGGTCCGAGTTCAGCTCTTCGCGTAGGCCGAGCGCGCCGGCAAGCTCCGTGTATCGTGGTCACGCAATGATCACGCGGTCACACGCACGAGAAACTTTTGAACTTGCGCGGTGCACCCTCGTCAGCGGTGAGCTCTGCAGCAAACAGGTTCCTGCAGATGCGTAAAAGCCCTGCCTGGCTCATGCGTTTCCTTTACGTCGTGGCCAGATTTCCGCAACCCAGAGCCCCCAGAGGATGAACACGATCTGAAACGGCAAGCGCAGCCACAGTGCGATCGCGGGGGGCTGATCCATCCCAGCGGGCAAGCCGTGGATGTGCAGGTCGCTCACGGCCATGTAGATGTTCGCGGGGAACACGGCGATGTAAAGCGCGACGAGGCCGAACCCTGCGCGGCGCCGCGTGCGCGCGAACAGAATGCCGATTCCGAGAGCGACTTCGATGATCCCCGAGATCCACACCAGCGCGTAGCGCGCGGGAAAGAACGGCGGCACGATCTGCGCGAACAGGTCGTCCGCCACGAAGTGGAGCAGTCCGATACCGATCATGAATGCGCTCAGCAAGTAGCGAAGTGCGCGTCTAACGGAATCTGTTCTGGTCGATGTCACGGGACCCATGATGTCACGCAGTAACCCGAGGGGCTCCAGTGTGAAAGCTGACAACTGGGATCTGGCCGCCCAATGGAAGGCCATGGCTCGTCAGAACGAGGTTTCGTTGGGATCGCCTCGTTCGATGCAGGAGCGCGCTTTCAGGTCTTCGGCCGTGTACTTCCGCTCGGTGCGCGGAGCATCCAAGCAATCGGACGCCAGGAAGCCTTCTAATTTGGTTTTGTTAGTTGGGGTCTGAACTAACAAAACCAAATTGGAGGCCGCTCCCTGTCGCGTCGCTGCTGGCCGAATTCATTGACTGACGACGACCGCTGCTCTGAGCTCGCTCGCGTGCGCAAGTAAAGGCCGCAACTTGCGATTTGATTCGAGATGGCAGCTCCCGCCACGCCCTGCCAAGAAACGGCCGGGCAGAATAATCGAGCTGGGACAGCAAAGCTTCGTCAGGTTCAAGCTTGGCAGCATCGCAAGGCAGTCTGCACGCGCATCGCTCATGTTAGGGTGCCGGTCGATAACGTTTTGGATTTGGGAGATTTGACAATGTATGGGGAGTGGCAATTCAAGCTGCGGTCCAGCGCGTCATTCATGTTTGTCTGTGCCTGTACGCTGGCCTGCGGCAGCGAGGCCGACGAAGCGACGAACACGACGGATACGAGCTTCGCCAGCACTTCGCAGTCGCTGATTCCAAGTGAGGACTGGCCCGTGTCCGACGCTGAGTTGCGTCCGGCGCGGGCGGCAGCGGGAGACATTGCGTCGAATGGCGCACTTGCCCTCGTGGTGTCCGCCGAGCCAGGCCTCCCGAGCCGACTCATGGCGATGCGCGTGGCGCCCGACGGCGCGGTGCTGGACTCGCGCGCGCTCGTTTTGGGAGTTCTTCCCGGCGGAGGTTCGGTTCCGCGCGCGGCCTCGAACGGCGAGGACTTTCTCGTTACGTGGAGCGCTGCGGGGTTCGTTCACGCAGTACGCGTTTCTGCGAAGGGTGATGTGGCCGCCGTGCATCGGGTCGGCGCTGATCTCGACGCGACGAACGATCCAGTGGGCGTGGCCTGGAACGGGAGCAATTATCTGATCGCGTGGGCTTCGCAGGGAGAGCTGTACGCTGCGCGTGTCACGCCGAGAGGCTCCGTCATCGATCCCACTCCCATCGCGCTGGGCGGCGCCGCGGGCGCGGCTTCCCCCGCGGTGACCGCCGTGGGTACGAGCTACTGGCTCGCATGGACGGCACCCGCTGGAGCGCCCGCCATTCACGGAGCTAGACTGGACGGATTGACGGGAGAGCTGCGTTCGCCCGCAAACCTCGTGCTGGCCGACGGCGGAGGCGCTTCATTGAGCTCGCCAGTGCTCGCGTCGAAGGGAGGCACGACAATGCTTGCGTGGACCGCGCCGAATGCGCTGTTCGCTCGGCGCTTCGATAGCGCCGCTAGTCCGCTCGATCCCGAGGCCGGACTCCGTATTGCTTCGTATGCTGGAGGAACATTCCGCCCGAAGGTCGCGCTGACCGCGAGCGATCGCGGCTTCTTCGCGGTTTGGGACGAAGCGGTGCGGATCAAGAACACATTCATGGACCGGCAAGTCTGGAAAAGTCCTTTTAGCGACCCCACCGTGCACCAGCTGAAGGGTGCCGTGCTGGGCTTGGACGGCGCGATCGCCGGCGATGTATCGGCAGTCACCGGGGAATGGCTACCCCGAACGGCTTCTGGCTTGCTCGAGTGGTGGCATCCGCGTGTGGTGTTCGACGGCGAGCGATGCACGGTTCACGTGCTCGGCCGTGATTGTAACGGCCCCTCCGACTGCCCGATGGCGAGCCAGGATCCGGACTTCAGCGCGCCAGAGCCCCCTCAGTCGTTCATCAGCACCGAGGCCGTGCGACGGTTGTACTGGCTATCCTCAGCCGGCGAAGCTCAGGGCGACGTGCGACTCGCCACGACGGTGTACCCGCAGCAGCGCGCGCCGCACATCGCGGCTTCGAGCGCACGCTTCGGGGCGCTGTTCACGGATGACCACGACCACGCGAACGCGCGCGGAGTGCTCACCACGCTCGACCTGAACGGACGCGAGCTGACCTCGGCTTCTGCGCGCGCTTTCATGGACACCATTGCCGTTAACAATGACAGTTGGCTCTTGTCGGGAACGCTCTATCGCGAGTTGGAAATAGGCTTCGCGTGCCCCTACTTCTGCGCCGTGAATTGGCCATTTCCTCACACCCAGCTAGCCACGAATGACGGAACGATCGCGCCTGCCGTGGGTTTCCCCGGGACCGAGCGGATCAATTTTTCGGCGACGACTGCCGGCGCCGCCGCCTCGGACGGCACGGATTTCGGAGTGCTGACTTGGTTCGACGCCTTTGGCCCTTCTAAAAGCTTGGGGTTTTGGAAGGTGAAAGCAGACGGCACCTTCGATGGAACCGCACGGCACCTGTGGAACCTTTCGAACGAGGTTCCCAAGGCTGCGCTCCTGTTCGCGGGGGAACACTACATTGCGGTTTGGACCAACGGCAACACGGTGCAATCTGGGCGCATCGCGCGGGATGGCAGCGCGCTCGATCCGGAGGCGTTGACCGTGAGCGTACGGGACGTGAAACCCGAATCGCTGCGCGTCGCCAGCGACGGCTCGGACTTCTTCGCTGTTTGGCTCGAGCAAGGGACACGAATTTGGGGCTCACGCATCGCGAGCAACGGCGCCGCGCAGGGTGTCGCTTTCGCGATCGAGAGTAACGCGTCGCCGAAGGCAGCGCCGCTAGTCGTGTACGAAGCGCCGCACTACGTCGTAGTGTGGCGTGAGAGCGATCCGCAAGGCGCAACGGATCTTCGAGCGCTCCGCCTTACCCGCTCGGGAAGAGCGCTCGATCGAAGTGCAATCCGGCTAACCAGCAAGAGCGATATCGAAGGTTTCGACGCGGCGGCTGCCGGGCACGGCAGCGTGCGCCTCGTCTACGACCGCTTCGATGTGGCGGCGGGCGCGCGCCGCATCCGCACGAAGTCCGTGAATCTGGCCGGCGCAGCCTGGCTCGGAAACTGTAGCGCCAGCGCGGGTGGAGCGTCTTCCGACAGCGCCGGCTCAGTGGCCGTCTCGTTGTTCGGGCTCATCGTCGCATTGCGGCGACGGCGTAACCGCACACGACCACTGGCATGACATGCGGAGAGCGCGTTACCCTCGGGGATGCGTTTTTCGCTCTCAGTCACGTCGCTTCTGGCATTCGTCACGGCCGGCGCGCCGGCGCTCGCGGCTCCGGTCAACGTCAGTACCGTTGCCCAGCTCCGGGCAGCGCTCGCGGACGCCGAGGCGGGCGACGAGATCATCCTCGCCGCCGGCACTTACGCCGTAAGCGGCGGTAACCTCAGTTGCTCCGCGAACGCAACGCCGCAAAACCCGATCGTCGTGCGCTCGGCGACGCCGCTCGCCGCAAAGCTCGAGCTTTCAACGACCGAAGGGTTTCTCGTGACCGGGTCGAGCTGGCACTTCGTGGGCCTGGACGTGAAGGGCACGTGCGCCACGGACAGCGCTTGCGAGCATGCGTTCCACGTGACCGCCGGGGCTACCGGCTTCGTGCTGCGTGGCAGCCGGGTGGTGGATTTCAACGCACAGTTGAAGGTCAACGCCGCTACCGGCGGCTCCGCAATTCCTCACCGCGGTTTGGTGGAGAATTGTGAGCTGTTCGATAGCCGCGCGCGGAACACGGGCAACCCCGTTACGAAGCTCAATATCGACACGGGTGATGACTGGGTGGTGCGCGCCAACTACATCCACGATTTTCATCGCACCAGCAGCTCGCCCACGTACGGCGCGTTCATGAAGAGCGGCGGCAGGAACGGGCTCTTCGAACGTAACCTGGTGCTGTGTACGAAGGACGAGACCACCGCTGGCGTGTACATCGGCCTGTCTTTTGGTGGCGGCGGAACTGGTGCCGCGTTCTGCGCGCCGGCCTTCGATGCGAACGTGCCGTGCGCGACGGAACACTATAGCGGCACGATGCGCAACAACGTGATCGCCAATTGCAGCGACGTGGGCATCTATATCAATCGCGGTGCGAATACGAAGCTCTTGCACAACACGCTGATTGCCACCTCGGGCATCGACTATCGGTTTGCGACCTCGAGCGGCGAAGCGCGCGGCAACGTGCTGAGCGGCGTGATCCGTAACCGCGAGGGCTCGACGCACACCGCAGCCGACAATCTGAGCAGCGTCACGCTCGCGACGTTCCAGGCCATGTACCTCGCGCCGCTGTCTGGAGATCTGCGAAGAAAAGGCGATCTGGCGGCGCTGATCGGCAAGGGGCCGATGCTCGCGGACGTTCCGAATGACTACTGTGCGCGGACTCGCTCCGGCACCTGGGATCTTGGCGCACTGCAGCACGCGCTCGGCGATTGCGTAACGGTACCGCCTCCGGGAAGCGCGTCGGGCGCTGGCGGTACGGGTGGTGGAGCCGGCACGGCTGGCACCGGCGGGGGCGGAGCCGGAGCCGGCGCGGGCGGCAACGCCGGCAACGCTGGGTCGTCGTCGGGTGGCACCGCGGGCTCCTCGGCGGGCAGCGCTGGTCGTGCAACGGGCGGCTCGAGTGGCAGCGGAGGAACAGTGTCCGGAGCCGGCGGAGGCGCGAGTGGCAGCGCCGGCACCCGTGGTGGATCGGACGACGACGACGGTGGCGGTTGCGGCATCGCGCGCGGAAGAAACGGAATGGGAGCCGCGCTCGGCGCGCTGATCATCGCGGCGCTGCTGCGCCGGCGCAGACTCGGCTGATGTGCGCGCACCGTGCGCATGCGATCCGCTATGGGTGCTGGATATCAGCCATGCTGTCCTGGAACACGTAAAGCTGCGACGTCCGCGCGTTGCACGCCGAAGAAATTGCACCTAGCGTTCTCATCGTTAGCGCGCCGGGGTTCAACGTGCGTGGTCTAACGGGAGGACGGCAATGAGTCGCTCATGGTGTTGCGTGCTGGCTTGCGTGTGGGTCTGGGGCTGCGGCGATGGCGAGTCCCCGGGCACTCAAAGCTCAGATCTCAAACCGCCGCCGAGCGGACCGCGCCTCACGGTCGCGCCCAATACCGATCTGCTCGACGGTCAGGCGGTGCAAGTGACGGCCAGCGGCTTTGCGCCGAACAGCGAGCTGCTGCTCGCGCAATGTTTCGGCTCCTTTCCGGGGGAGTGCACCGGTACGCAGAGGTCGCTGACCGACGCCACGGGGAGTTTTCAGGGCGCCATGAACGTGGCGCGGTTTTTCGACTGGCCCTCGAGGGGGCGCACGCTGTCCTGCGCGGCGCCGGGCTCGTGCGTGATTGGAGTGCTCGTGGGCACTCGAACCGTGCAGGTGCCACTCACCTTCCGTGACATTCCGATCGCGAAGGGCACGATTCGAATCGAGAGTCCGGTGAATGCCGGAGAGCTAATAACGATCACGGGCAGCGGCTGGACGCCGGGCGGCAGGGTGCACCTCGGTTTCGGCGCCTTGGCCGCCAGCATCAACGAGCCCGGGGACGGCGCGGACGCGCTCGTGGACGCCAGCGGCGAGATACGCGGCGGAGTGCCCGCAACTTACCTGCGCACCATCTCGGACTACGAGAACGCGGAGGTCGATCTCACGCTCGTGGATTGTACGACGTCGCCGGCAGCGTGCGGTGTCACCGCCTTCGACACGCGCGACCCCGCAGCCACCTTCGTGCGCGTGGCGGCGATGGTGCGCGCGGCGCAGGTGCCGAGGGGCACCGCGGCCCTCGACCTGGCGACCCCCCTCGTCCATGGACTCGTCACTCGCGTGGTGGGTTCCGGCTGGACGGGCAGCGACACGCTGCAAGCTTGGGCGTGCAAAGACTCGAGCCTCGTCGGCTGCCAGCAGCTCGCGCCCTTCAGATTCCCGGGGATTCGTGTCGATGAAAGCGGCAATCTTCGCGCCTACCAGTCGCTCCTCGGCTATCTGCACGAGGGAGATGCGGCGGTGGTGGACTGCCACCAGCAAGCCAGCTGCACGCTCTTGCTCGCGGATCCGCGCGCGCTCGAGGCCACACGGGTTCACGTCCCGCTGACGTTCGTGCAGGGCGATCAGTTCGAAGTCACGTCCCACTACAGCGCCAGCGAAGAAGCGTGGTTTCAGGAAGGGCTGCAGCTGACGGGCAGCACCGAGTCGGAGTTTCAAACCACGAGCGCGCTGCGCACGCTGTACATGCTGGCACTGGCGGGCGCGAGCTCGGGCGGCCAACGCCCGCGCGAGGGCGCGTACAGCCACACCAGTACGTACACGTACTTCGACTACGCGACGCTGAGCGCAGAAGCCGCGCGCTTCGATTACACGCTCGATGAGATCCAAAAAGTCGGATCGCTGTTCTGGTCCTGGTTCATCCAGGGGCTCCCACAGCCGGGCCCGTAGACGGAAACGCTTCCAGGCGCGCCGAATCGCACAGAGCGCCCAGAGCTAGTTAGTACTCGAGTGCGCGCACGCGTGCGCGCTCCGCGCCGCACATCACGCGAACGCGTTGCTCATCCGTCGCCCCATCGTTATCCTCTTACGCGTTGGGAGGGATTGAGATGAGACTTCAAACGAAAGTTATCGCGTTGTCTTGCTCGGCCGGCTGCTTGCTGGCTGCGTGTGTGTCCGAGCTCGGCGACTGGACGGTCTCCGCCGTCAACGACGCTGGAGTGATGGTCGGCGTAAGCTCGAACCGTGCCGTTCGATACGAGAACGGCGCGCTCACGCTGCTCGCAGCAGATCCGAGCGGAGGGAATTCGTCTGCTGTAGCGATTGCAACGGATGGCACCATCCTGGGCCAAACTCAGAGTGGCGTCGCGCTGTGGCGTCCGGACGGATCGCTACGGATCATCGGCAAGATGAACGGCTGGGACACGTTCCCGACTGCACTGAACGACGCTGGGACTTTCATCGGA
>DATHEN010000872.1:0-8545 GCA_035318565.1 Polyangiaceae bacterium | reverse complement strand
GGCCTCTCCGGCCATCTCCGCAGCGCGCCTCAACCAGCGCAACGCTTCTCGCGCATCCCCGCGTACCCAAAGCGCGGAAGCCGTATCCAGGGCAGTGGTGACCTGTTCGTCGTCCTGCTCGGTCGAAACGGGAAACGCACTGCCTTCCATGCCCTTTCATACTCCCTTTGCGCGCAGCTCGTCGAGCGTTCCAGCCTCGGCGATTTTCGCGAACGCGAGCGAGTGCGCTGGCGCGCTGGCACTGCCGGTGACCCCGTCGCGCACACTTGACGGAGCGCTGCGTCAGTGCACTCCGCGCATGCGTTTGGCGAGCATGGGCGAGACGAGCAACACGAGCACGCCCACGACCACGGCAACCACGGCAATGCTACCGAACACGTTGCCGTAGATCATCACGGTTTCCTCGGGTTTCGGTATGCGAGCGACGGCCTCATCCTCGCCGCTCACCCCCGTGAGCATCGCGATCAACCCCGCGATGTACTGAGCAAAAGCCGAGGCCAGAAACCACGTGCCCATCATCATGGCGCCGATGCGCACGGGCGACAATTTCGTGATCATGGACAGCCCGATCGGGGATAAGCAAAGCTCGCCGGTGGTGTGCAGCAAATAGCCCAGCACGAGCCAGCCGAGCCAAACGATACCGTCCGGTCCGGCCGTGCTCGCGCCGAAGTAGAGCACCGCGAAGCCGAGCCCGAGCTGCACGATACCCAGCCCGAACTTGAGCGGGGTGCTCGGCTCCTTTCCAATGCGCGCGAGGCGCACCCACATCGCGCCGAACAACGGACCGAACATCAAAATGAACAGCGCGTTCAGCGACTGAAACACGGACGCCGGAATCTCGGCACCGAACAGCGTGCGCTCCACGTTGCGGTCGGTGAACAGGTTGATGGAGCTGCCGGCTTGCTCGAAGAACGCCCAGAACACCATCGAGAACGCGATCAACACCATGGCCACGCCCATGCGATCGCGTTCCACGGGCTCGCACTTGGTGAACAGATAGTAGAGCAGCGCCGCCAGCACTGCGATGCCGAAGAGAGAGAGCAAGGTACCGACCAAACGCCCGCTCTGTACCAGCTGCCAGAACACGAACACAGCCAGCGCGGAACCGATGTAGACGGCGTGCTCCCGCGTGAGTCCCGGGATCACCTTTACACGCAGGCGCTCCGCGTCCGGAGGCTCGGCCACGTGGTCCAGGTACTTCTGCCCGGCCAGGAACACGCAAATCCCGAACACCATGCCGACGCCGGCCAAGCCGAAGCCATACTTCCAGCCGTAGGTCTCGCCGATGTACCCGCACAAGAGCGGCGCAGCCGCGGCGCCCAGGTTGATGCCCATGTAGAAGATGGTGAACCCGGAGTCGCGACGCGGATCGCCTTCCTCGTACAGGCGGCCCACCGTGGTGGAGATGTTCGGTTTGAAGAAACCGTTGCCGCAGATCAACAGGGCGAGCGCAAAGTAGAATACCTGCTCGGTTTCGATCGCCATGGCGAAGTGTCCGAGCGCCATCAGCACACCGCCGAGCACCACCGCCTTGCGCAGACCGAGCAAGCGATCGGCGATCAAACCGCCGAGCACCGGTGTCGCGTACACGAGCGCCGTGTAGCTGCCGTAGACGGCGTAGGCCGCGTTGTCACTGAACAGAAAGTGACGCGTCATGTAGAAGACCAAGAGCGCGCGCATGCCGTAGAAACTGAAGCGCTCCCACATCTCCGCGAAAAACAGCACCACCAGACCCTTGGGATGGCCTTTCTGAACTTGCATGCGTCGCGCTGCTCCTCCGGTTTCGATGCAGGCCGGATACTACTCAGCAGGGCCGCTGCCGGCTCGCGCTTTTCTCGGCCGCTCGCCGCACCCGGCATGCTGCGCGGGCGCAAAATCGCTGGACTTTGGCATATGGGACCGATTTACTGCCCGGCGTCGTAGCCGTGAAGCAGGTGACAATCATGCGTGCAACCTCGAGCGTGCGTTTCGAAATGGCACTGCAACTTCCGGGTGAAAGGCTTCTGCTTCAAGACGGACGAGGAGGCGTGCGCAGCAGCAGGCTGCGACGCCGCGCACTGCATGATTTTGGAAAGCTATCCGGCGCGCGTGAAATGCCGTGACTAGCGAGCCGCCGCTCAGATCACCGGCGAGCTTCCACGTGCCGGCTCGGTCGGGCGTAAGAGCCGGCTCTTTTCCAGACGTCCTGCAACGCGCACGACCCGCGCCACGTCCTCGAAGGACAACAAGCCCAGGTAACCCTGCGGGCCGCGTACCACTACTGGACGGCCATCCTTCTCGAGGATGGTGCGGCGCACTTCATCGAGGGTGGTCGTGGCCTCCACCGCCGCGATGTCCCGTTGCATCGAGCCGGCTACGTAGGCGTCCGTACCAAGCTTGGACAACGCGCGTAACGCGTGCTCTCGGCTCAGCACCCCGAGCAAATGATCCCCGTGGACGACGGGAAAGTGAGTTTGAGGCGTACGAAGCAGCAGCCCCACGACTCCGCCCAGCGTATCTCCGGGTCCGAGCACGACCTGGCTCGGGTTCACGACGTCTGCCGCGCGCAGATCCACGAGCAAAGCGGAAGCCTCGCTCGCAGCACGTTCCTGCGCTGCGCCGAGAAACACGAACACGCCGATCAACATGAGCCAGGGATCCCGAAACATCCCGTAGGCGATCAAGCCCGCGGACAGCACCTGAGCGAGCGTCGCTGCAATGCTGGTGGCCCGGCCGCGGCTCATCAACATGGCGAGGCCGGCGCGCAGCACGCGGCCGCCGTCCATCGGCAGCGCAGGAATCATGTTGAACACGGCGAGCATCAGGTTGCCGAGCAGCAGGTTCCCGATGAGGCCGCCCCAGGAGGGACGAGTCAAACCCTCGGCGAGGCCGCCCTCGAGAAACCAGCCGCTGCCGAAGCTGAGCAGCGCCACCACGAGCAGCACGGCACCAATCGCGACGTTCACGAGCGGTCCCGCCAGCGCGATGATGAGCTCGTGCCAGGGATGCTCGGGCTCGCGCGTCAGGCGCGCCACGCCGCCGACCGGCAAGAGCACGATTTCCCGAACCGTGACGCCCACTGCTTGCGCGACCAAGCTGTGCCCGAGCTCGTGCAGCACCACACACACGAACAGACAACACACCAGCAAGGCGCCGAAGAGCGCCCCGCGGCCACCGTGCTCCAAACTGAAGTGATGTGCGAAGTAGGCGACAATCAGCGCGAATGTCAGGTGAACGCGGATGTCGATGCCCGACACGCGAGCGATGCGATAAGACCACTTCATCGTTCAATCTCGGAGAGGCACGGCGCGAGCCGTCGAGCGAATATAGCGCCGAATGGCGGCACATGCTCTAGCGGCCCTTCCGCCGCCCCCCGCCTCGCCAAGCTGCGCGTTTCGAGCTAAACTGTGATTGGACATGTGGAAGCACGTGGGCGTGGGCGCGCTTTTGGCGCTGGCCTGTTTCGGTGCGCCGGCACGCGCATTGGCGGATGAATCGCCCAGTTTGCTCGTGAACCCATGGACGGACGCTTCTCCCGAAGCGACCTATCCTTCGCCCGTCGAGTTGGAGCGCGCGACATGGCTCGAGGCACCGGCCGTGCAGCGTGATTTGCCGGCGGAGGTCGAAGAGCTAGTCGATCCCTGGCAGGAGCGCGCCACCCTCGTACCCACCGGTACTTTTCCGCCGGTGGGGGTCGTGGATCCCTGGAACGGATCGCGTCCGCCCGCGGGCGAATGACGAACGCTCGGTCAAGTTTCTTGGCCTGTCATCGAGTCGATCGGCAGACTACGCCGCGCGATGCTCGGCCATTGCGAGGTCTGTTCGAGTCTGAGCGGGAGCGCTGTGCCAGCGACCCGGGGCGGCTCGATTTATCGAGTGGTCGTACCCGAGCGTGTGCTCGCCCTGTGTGAGGAACACGCGCGGAAAGTCCAAGACTGCCGGCCCTCTTCGCTCGAAGAGCTGCGCGGTCGCTTCTTGGAGCCCTTTCCCGGCCAGCGCTCACTCATTCCACGCCGCGCTCAAGTGTACGCGGCCTCGAGCAGCGTGGAAGATCGCCGGCGTCGCGGCCGCCGCACCACGGATTGAGCGCGTCGCTCAGCGGCCCGCTGGCGAGGGCGCCGGTCCCGCGGCCTTGCGGCACGCATCTACACAGCGAGCGTCCTTGGCCTTGCAAGCCTGTTCACAGGCTATGTCGCCGTCACAGGCCAGCACGCCGTCGGTGAAGGTGCTCTAAGGACCCCGTCCGCCCGGCTCGCTCGAGTTCAAGCACGCAACGCCGATTTCGCCGATGAAAGGCGAACCGCGAAAGTCTGAGCTAAGTCGGCGGTGCCGCGCCGCTCGAACCCGGCACGCTGCGTGCAAACAGCAATCAATCAGCACAGATGCGGCGTGCCTGGCATACCCCCCTCTGCCAGAGTTGAGCCGCTCTCTGTCACAGCGGCCCGGGGTTTCCCCCCCTCCCCCGGGCCGCTGTTTTCTTATTCGCCCGCGCTCGCTCGGCCATACTCGGCAAGGCTACTGCGATCGGGATCCTCACTTGCCGAGAGCGAACAGCTCGAAACTGATCCTCTTGTTCGCGCCCGGCGCCGGCGCGAGCTCCGCCTCCAGCTGGATGCAAGCCTGGTCCGCGCGGCTCTCGCGAATCGCGTTCGTGTCGAGCTTCGACTACGAATACATGAGGTCTGGCCGGCGCCGTCCGGACCCGCTGCCGCGGCTGATCGAGACACACCGCCAGGCATTCCACGCAATCAGGCAGGCGCAGTCGGGACCGATTGCGCTCGCCGGCAAGAGCATGGGCTCACGCATCGGCTGCCACGTCGCGCTCTCGGAGAAGGTCGAAGCTTTGGTCTGCTTCGGCTATCCGCTGCGCGCGGCGGGTTCCGGCAAGCTGCGTGACCAAGTGCTGCTCGAGCTGACCACGCCGATCTTGTTCGTGCAGGGCACGCGTGACCCGTTGTGCCCGCTGCCGCTGCTCGAGGCGGTTCGCCGTAACATGAGCTGTCGCAACGAGCTGTACGTGGTGGAAGACGGCGATCACTCTCTCAACGCAACACAGCGCAGCCTTTCGAGTCGCGCCACGACCCAGGCAGAGGTCGACGAGCAAATTCTGAGGTCCGTCAGAGGCTTCTTGGCGTATCAGGAGGACGCTGCGCAGCCGTCTGGGCCCGGCTGAGCACGACCGCAAGGCCATGGTGGTCGGAAAGGTGGCTTTGGATACGCCGCCCGTCCACCACGAGGTCGATCTTTTCATCGAGCACGCGCTCCACCGTCAGCACGCGCAGCGCCCCGCGCAAGAGCACGTGATCGATCAATGATCCGCCGCGGCCCGCTGCGCCGTTCAATGTGTTGGCCGAACAGAACGAGCACTCGGCAGCGCCGGCCGCAATGTACGGATTGATGAACCCTGCGCGCAGGAACACCGCGTACTGCTCCGTGGCCCGCCCGCCGATGCCCGCGTCCGGCAGCGCGGGTCCGGTGTTCAGATCTCCGAGCAAGAGCACGGGCGCACTGGCACCGGCCTTACTCGCGATCCACGCAGCGAGCTCGCTGACCTGGCGCGCGTGTTCGGCGCGCCAGGAGCCGCGTCGCGCCGGATGAACGAGAGCGTGTGTATTCGCAGTCAAATGCGTACAGAACACCTGAAGCTCACCGATACTATCCGCGCTGCGGACGCGCGCGTAGAGCGCGCCGCGCGCGATCTGCTCGGACTCGAAGCGTAAGAAATCGTGCTCCAGCACCTCGGCGCTCGTCAGAATGCCAATCCCGTACGAACCGCCGTACACGTAAGCGGGCTCGTGCGCCCGCGCTGGCGCCGGCGCGCGCAGCGGAGCACACTCGGCTGCGACGGACTCGAGCGAGCGCAAAGGATCGCGGGTCAGGCATTCCGTGCAACCACCGGACAGCCCCGCCATTAGCTGTCCGCAGTGGCTCACTGCACATGCTGCCAAGCGCGCAGATGCTGCTGCGCCGCACTCTTTTTGCACACAGCGCAGCCTGGGCTGGAGCTCCCCCGCAGAGCAGCGCGCCGGCGCGGACTTGCGCAGCGGCGCTGGCCGCAAGGCTCGCGGCAGTCGCGGCGTCGTCGCTCTGACGAGCTCCTGCCAATGCGACTCGAGCCATACTTCCTGAACACAGATCAATTCCGCGGGCAGCTCCGCGAGCGCGCGCAGCACGTGCGGAGCTCGTTCCACGGCGTGAGGCAAGACTCCGACCGCCAGGCCAGCGTTGTATGTCGCGGCGCGCCAAGACGCAGGCTTCATGGGCGATCGCGCCACGCTGTGCCGATCGGGTACGCCAGAGACTCTTGCTTCCGCGTCGTGGCGCGTCGTCACGCGCTCGTGCCTCCCGCCGCGACATGCAGCCAAGCAGCAGGAAACCGCGGCGATCAGCGGAACGGCGCGCATCGAAAAATGGCTGTGCAAGTCCGGTGCCCGAGCCCGTTCGCAAGACGCATCGGCTGTGCCAGAATGCCGCCCCTGATGGGCGAGCTCTACCTCAAACAACTTCTGATGGGCCGGGACGTTGCCAAGGGGCAATTTGCAGCCAAGCAGATGCAAAACTTCGTGTACCTGGTCGGGGACCGCGCGCGCGGTGAATGCGTCGTCATCGATCCAGCCTGGGACATACCCGGCATCCTGCAGGTCGCGGCCGCCGATGACATGCGCGTGACCGGCGCGCTCGCCACGCACTACCACCCCGATCACGTGGGCGGTACGATCTTCGGCATCGGCATCGAGGGTCTCTCCAGGCTGCTCGAGCTGAACCCGTGCAAAGTTCACTTGCACAAGCTCGAGGCTGATGGCGTGCGCATGGTGACAGGAGTCTCGAAGTCCGATCTCGAGCCCCACGACTCGGGCGACAAGATTGCGGTGGGCGAAATCGAGGTGGAGCTCCTGCACACGCCGGGACATACGCCCGGCTCGTCATGTTTTCGCGTGCAGAAGGCGCTGCTTGCCGGGGACACCCTGTTCCTTCAGGGTTGCGGGCGCGTCGATCTACCGGGCGGGGACCCGGACGAGATGCGACGCACGCTGACTCAGCGCCTGGCGACCATTCCCGGAGATGTCACGTTGTACCCGGGCCACGCATACGGGGGCGAATCTGCCCCCTTCGAAGAGGTTCGGCGCACCAACCCCTACCTCGGCCAGGCAGGCGCCTGACGCAGTCATTTAACGGACCCAGCTTGGGTGGCATGCAGCTTCGCGTATGTATTTCGCCAGCCGGCTGCTCGCGCCCGGATTCGGGTCACTTGCGTCCTGCGGGGCGCCCGCGGTGACGATTGAGCACGAGCTGGTCAGTCGCGCGCTCGACGGCGACGGCCGGGCCTACCAAACGCTCGTGCAGCCCCATTTGGGCATGCTTTATCGCATCGCGACCCGCGCCTGCGGGGATCGTGCTTTGGCGGAAGACGCCGTGCAGGAGGCACTCACGATCGCCTATCAGAAGCTCGGACGCTATGAGCCGGGCACCTCGCTCAAGGCGTTTCTGGCGGCAATCGCCGTGCGTCAGGCGCAGACGCTGCTGCGCGGCGAGCGCCGCCGGCATGCCCGAGAAACCGGCGCGGACGCACCACAAGCCATCGCCGGCCCTGCGGAAGCCTTGAGCGCCGAACGTTTGGCCGAGCGCGTGCGTAACGCACTGGCCGGTATGCCGAAGAAGCGTCGTGAAGTGGCGTTGATGCGTCTCGACGGTGACCTGTCGTACGCTGAAATTGCCGCGCAGGTGGGCAGCACCGAGGGCAGCGCGCGCGTGCTCGTTCACCTTGCATTACGCGAGCTTCGCGAAAAACTTTTGGACGTCGCGCCCGGCGCGCAGGCACGCGCTGCGGAGGCCGGGGAAAGCTCATCAGCATGAAACACCAAATAGACAACCCTGACGAAGCGCTGCTGCGCGAGCTGTTCGATGCCAGTGCAGAGGAGCCCGATGGGCCCTTGCTCACGAAGCTATCGGCACGCGCGGCGGAGATCCCGAGCTTACCGCGGCGCGCTCCGCGCTGGTTTCCACGCTGGGCGTGGGCGCCGAGCACGGCCGGCTTGGCTGCAGCGGCAGGTGCGCTGGCCGTGACTCTGAGCAGTTGGTTCGGGCAGCCCGCTGAAGACGTGTTACCCGCGGCCGCCGCTCCCGTCGTCGCACTCGCCCCGATTCCGCAAGCGATTCTTCCGCAGAATCCGCAGAAGAAACCCAGCACGACGCGTGGAATGGAGCTGCCGGCACTCGGCGACCTGGAAGCGAGCGAGCTCGACGTGGATCCAGAAGCTTTGGAGCTCGGGGCGGAAGCCGCCCTCGCTTCCGAGCTCGACGCGCTACACGGTCCGGTTACGGACGCCGAGCTCGATGCGTGGTTGCACGCCACCTCCGAGCTCTTGCATGACGGTTGATTGCGAGCGACCCACCATGAAACGCATGCTCCGCTGTTTGCTTCTCGTCGCGGCGCTGCTGGTTCCGGCTCTCGCGCTGGCGGACGCCGTACCCGCACCGGCCACGGCACAGAAGCGTGCCCAGCTGGAGGCACGCATGCGGCAGCTCCGCATGGAAATTCTGCAGAAAGACGTGGGCCTGGACGCCG
>DATHEN010000871.1:0-2045 GCA_035318565.1 Polyangiaceae bacterium | reverse complement strand
CGAGTTCCAGGTGCTCGTTCAGAGTGGTGAAGACGTGATCGCGGCCTGCACGCAATGCAACTACGCTGCGAATCTCGAAGTCGCCGAGGCCGGGCATGCCGAGCCGATTCCCGCGCAGGCCGTGCCCGCGCCGGAAAAGATTGCGACGCCTGGCAAGAAGACCATCGAGGACGTTTCGAGCTTTCTCGGCGCGCCCCCGCAAGCGTTCTTGAAGAGCCTTCTGTACGTGGCAGGGACGGAAATCGTGATGGCCGTGGTGCGCGGTGATCACGAGGTGAACGAGGTAAAGCTCTCGCGCGCACTGGGCGTGGGAGAGGTGCACCTGGCCACGAGCGCCGACGTGGAGCGTTCCACCAACGCCAAGGTGGGATTCGCAGGTCCGGTCGGTTTCAATGGCCGCGTGATCGTGGACCGAGATGCCGCCCGCGTGCCCGACGCGGTGACGGGCGCGAACGAGGTCGATCAACACCTCCAGCACGTCCAGTTCGAGCGGGACTTTACGGGCCAGGTAGCCGCGATCCGTAGCGTCAAGGCCGGGGACCGTTGTCCGGCTTGCGGCGCCCCGCTCGCGCTCTATCGCGGCATCGAGGCCGGGCACATCTTCTTGTTGGGCACGCACTATTCGAGCAAAATGGGCGCTTCGTACTTGGACGAAAAAGGCGAAAATCGCGCGATCGTCATGGGCTGCTACGGTATCGGTGTGTCCCGCCTGGTCGCGACCGCCATCGAGCAGCACCACGACACTGACGGTATCGTCTGGCCGATGAGCATCGCTCCGTATCAAGTGCACCTCGTGCAAGTCGGAGAAGATCCCGAGGTGCTCCAGGCCGTCGCCAAGCTCGAAGGCGAGCTCGAGGCGCGCGGCGTAGAGGTGCTGGTGGACGACCGAGCCGAACGTCCGGGCGTGAAATTCAAGGACGCCGATTTGATCGGCATCCCGCTGCGCGTCACGATCGGCGCCAAGGCCTTGAAGAGCGGCGCCGTCGAGTTCAAAGCGCGCAGCGAGCGCGATCCCAAGAAGGCGGACCTTTTGCCGGTGGACGGAGCAGCCGAGAAGATCGTGGCGAGCGTGCGTCAGTTGCTTGCCAGCGCGGCTCCCTCTCGGGCGAGGACGTCATGAGCGACAAGAAGCGCAGCTTTCCGAGCTCGACCGACGCGGTGCACGCGGGTGTCCCGCGCACGCGCCCACACCACGCGCTCGTGGCCGGCGTGGCGCAGACCGCCACCTACACCTTTTCCGATACCGCGGATCTCGAGCGCTACATGCGCGGCGAAGATCCGGACGCACAGCGCGAAGAGTACGGCCGCTACGGCAACCCGACGGTGCACGAGCTCGAAAAGCGGGTCGCGCAGCTCGAAGCCGCCGATGACGCGCTGGCGTTCGCGAGCGGAATGAACGCCGTCTCGACGTCCATTCTTTCGCTGATCAAGGCCGGCGATCACGTGATTCTGTTCCGCGATTGCTACCGGCGCACGCGCCAGTTCGTGACGCAGGTGCTCACGCGCTTCGGCATCGAGCACAGCGTGGTGCCGCCCGGCGATCTAGACGCGCTGGCCGGTGAAATCCGCGAGTCCACCCGGCTCGTCATCACCGAGTCGCCCACGAACCCATACCTGTACTGCATGGATTTGGAGCGGCTCGTCGCGCTCGTCAAAGAGCGCGGGCGTATCCGCACGCTGGTCGATTCCACGCTGGCCACGCCCATGAACTGCCGCCCGCTCGACTTCGGGGTGGACCTGGTCGTGCACAGCGCAACCAAGTATCTGGCCGGCCACAACGACGTGCTCGGCGGGGTCGTCGCTGGACCCTCGCATTTGATCTCGCTCTTGCGCGACACGCGCCACGTGCTCGGCGGAGTGCTCGATCCGCATGCGGCGTTCCTGATCGCGCGCGGCCTGAAAACCCTGGGCCTGCGCGTCGCACGCCAGAACGAAAACGCGCTCGCCGTGGCGCGGGCGCTCGAAAAGCACCCCAAGGTCGAGCGCGTGTTCTATCCCATGCTCGAAAGCCACCCCTCGTATCGCATCGCACAGGCGCAGATGCG
>DATHEN010000870.1:0-4784 GCA_035318565.1 Polyangiaceae bacterium | reverse complement strand
AGACCGCAAAAAGGATCTGTTCATCGTGGGTGGGTTCAATTGTTATCCGGCCGAGGTGGAGAGGTTGATGTTGCAGAACCGAAACGTGGCCCAAGTCGCCGTGGTGGGCGTACCGGACGCGCGGCTCGGGGAGGTGGGCCTGGCCTTCGTGGTGGTGCGGCCGGGGAGCTGGCCGAACGGCAGCGCGGTCAATGAGCCCGGGGCGGGGGAAGGCTTCACGAAACAGCTGCTCGCGTGGTGTAGGGAGCACATGGCCAACTTCAAGTGTCCGCGCCACATCGAGTTGGTCAATGAATTACCGTTCAACGCCGCCGGCAAAGTTACCAAGGACGTGTTGCGCGAACGCGCACGCGCCTTGCAGTCCACATGGAAAGCTTGAACCATGGAACATGTTTCACTAGGCTTTCAGCTGTGAACGCCAAAGATCGCCGCAACCGCATCCTCGACGTAGCCATCGATCTGGCCGAAGAGGGAGGCTTCGAGAATGTCCGCCAGCGTGACGTCGCCGACCAGGCAGGCGTGGCGCTGGGCACGTTGTACAAGAGCTTCTCCAGCAAGGAAGACTTGCTGTCGGCGGCGCTGGAACGCGAAGCGCACACGCTCGAGCTCAAGATGGAGCAGAAGCCCGCGATCGGCGCGACGTCCACGGAACGCTTGAAGGCCGTGTTCAAGATCGTCACCCGCGGCATGTGCCGAAAGCCGAAGTACGCGCGCGCCGTGCTGCGGGCCATGGCCTCTGGTGAGCCGGAAGTGGCCTCGCACGTGGCCTCGTATCAAGACCGCATGAATCGCATCATCATTTCGTCGATGCGCGGCATGAAGCCGAGCGAGATCTCGAAGCCCAGCGAGCGCGAGTCGACCGTGGCCGCGTACCTGCAGCGCATCTGGTTCGCGTCGCTGGTGGGTTGGTCAGCAGGTCTGCACGGCGTGAACGAGGTCATCGACCAGGTGGAGATGGCCTGCGATCTGCTGCTCGAGGCTACCAAGACCTGGAAGTAGCCGCGAATCGGCTTCGAGTGAAACACGTTTCACTCGAAGCTCTGGAGTGCTAGTTTACGCGCATGGCCATCGTTCATGCCGTGGAATCTCAGAACGGTGAGCGCCGGCGCTTGCGGCTGAACAGCCCGCTCACCGACGAGCCGATTGGTGAAATCGCCGTCAGCAACGAGGCCGAAGTGCGCGAGGCCGTTGCCCGCGCGCGCCGCGCACAGCCGGCCTGGGAAGCGCTCGCATTCCCGGAGCGCGCGGCGATCATGCGGCGTGCGATCAAGATCCTGCTGCGCGATCAGGAGGAATACATCCAGGTGATTCGGCGCGAGACCGGGCGCTCGCGCTTCGAAACCATCATGATGGAAATCTTCCCCGCCTGCGATTCGCTGGAATACTGGGGAAAGAACGCACAAAAACTGCTTCAGGACGAGCGGCCGGGCATGCACCTGTTGCGCACCAAGAAGCTCGTCATCACGTACCGTCCGCTCGGTGTGGTCGGCATCATCACGCCCTGGAACGGACCCTTCATCCTGGCGCTGAACCCGACCGTGCAAGCGCTGATGGCGGGTAACACCGTGGTGCTGAAGCCCTCGGAGGTGACACCGTTCTCTGGTCACTTGGTGCGCCGCCTGTTCGACGCGGCGGGCCTGCCCGCGGACGCATTCATCGTCGTGGACGGCGATGGCGAGGCTGGCGCTGCGCTGGTGAATGCCGGAGTGAACAAGATCGCGTTCACGGGCAGCGTGCGCACCGGCCGCAAGATCGGCGAAGCCTGTGGTCGCAATCTGATCCCGTGCACGCTCGAGCTCGGCGGGAAAGACCCGATGATCGTCTGTGAAGACGCCGACTTGGACCGCGCCGCGCGCGGTTGCGTGTTCGGAGCGTTCCTGAACGCAGGTCAGTTTTGCTGCTCCACCGAGCGTGTCTACGTGGTGGAGCGCGTGGCCGACGAGTTCATCTCCAAGGTCGTGGCCTGCGTTTCCACGTTACGTCAGGGTATCGAGGGCGAATACGACATCGGCCCGATGATCTGGCCGAAGCAGCTCGAGGTGGTCGAGCAGCACGTCAACGACGCGCTCGCCAAAGGCGCGAAGCTCTTGATCGGCGGCCGGCGCAACACCACGCTCGGCGGGCTCTTCTACGAGCCCACGGTACTGACGGACGTGACCCACCAAATGCGCGTCATGCGCGAGGAAACGTTCGGGCCGGTGCTGCCTATCGTGCGCGTGCAAGACGAGCAGGAAGCGCTGCGCCTGGCCAATGACTCCGATTATGGCCTTTCTTCCACGCTCTGGACGAACGACGAGGAAAAAGCCCTGCGCTTGGCGCGGCTCATGGAATCCGGCTCGGTGTGCGTCAACGACAGCTCCGTCACGTATGGCGCTCTGGAGGCACCGTTCGGCGGCATGAAAACCAGCGGGCTCGGCAACGTCCATGGCGCGAGCGCGCTCAAGAGCTACGCAGCGGCCAAGCCCGTGCTCATGAACCGCTTCCGGCAAAAAGAGGAAATGGTCTGGTACCCGTACACGCGCGAAAAGAGCGACACCTTGCAGAAGGTGATGCGCTGGGTGTGGGGCACGCGGCTCGGAAGGCTGCTCTCTTGAGCGTGCGGCTCAAGGTCGTGCTCGCGCGCGATTTGTGCGAGAGCAACGGAACGTGCGTCCTGCACGCGCCCGAGGTGTTCGCGCTGGACGACACCACGGACGAGCTCCAGCTGCTCGCCGAGTATCCCGACGAGCAGCAGCTGGAGAAGGTGCGTGCGGCCGTGCGGGGCTGCCCCAAAGGCGCGCTCGCGCTCAGGGAAGAGTAGAGCGGTCGAGCTCGCCCGAGCGCGCGCTCGGGCTGGACACGCCGAGTGAAACGTGTTCTATTTTTGACGTGAGCGACGAAGTACTGTCCGCACGCTACGTCCTCGAATACACGTACACCCGCAGTGTCGGGCCGATTATCGGCCAGTTTCTGCAGGGTTTGCGCGAGGGACGCATTCAGGGGGCGCGCACCAAGAGCGGGCGCGTGATCGTGCCGCCCACGGAATACGATCCGTTCAGCGGTGAAGAGATCCAGGAATTGGTCGACGTCGGCACGTCCGGCGTCGTGAAGACCTGGGCCTGGATCGACGAGCCGCGTGCCACGAACCCTCTGCAAAAACCATTTGCTTGGGCACTGGTTCAGCTGGACGGCGCAGACACCGCGCTGCTTCACGCCGTGGACGTCGCAGACGCCACACGCATGAAAACCGGCATGCGCGTGCGCGCGCGCTGGGCCGAAGAGCGCAGCGGCCGCATCCAGGACATCAGCTGCTTCGAACCGGAGACGCCATGAGCGAACAACCGAATCGCGTCGTGGGGATGCCCATACGCCTCGAGTATACGGTGACGGCCGGCAGACACTATTCGCGTTACCTGCGCGCGCTCGCACAGAAGCGTATCGTGGGCGCGCGCTGCTCCCAGTGCACCAAGGTGTACGTGCCGCCGCGCGGCTCCTGTCCCACCTGCGGCGTGCCCACCGGGGAAGAAGTTCCGGTCGCGGACAGAGGCACGCTCACCACTTTTTGCGTTGTGAACATCCCGTTTGCCAACATGCCCTTCGATCCACCGTACATTGCCGCGGCCATCGTGCTCGACGGCGCCGATATCCCGATTTTTCACCTGGTGCGCGGCATCACACCGGATGACGTGCACATGGGGCAGCGCCTGCGCGCGGTCTGGGTTCCGGACGCGGAACTCTTGCCCACCGTCGAAAGCATCCGCTGGTTCGAACCGAGCGGTGAACCGGACGCCGACTACGACCGCTACAAGGAGCACGTGTAGCGATGCGAGACGTAGCCGTCGTCGCGTTCGCGCAGCTGCCCAATCTCCGCCGCGACACCGAGCACGAGGAAGCCGAGCTCGTGCAGCCCGTGGTGAGCGAAGCGCTGGCGTCCGTGGGGCTCCGCAAGTCGGACATCGGCTTCACGGTGTTCGGAAGCGCGGATTACTTGCTGGGCCGACCGTTTTCGTTCGTCTCGGCGCTCGACGGCGTGGGCCCGTGGCCGCCCATCAGCGAATCGCACGTGGAGATGGACGGCGCGTTCGCGTTCTACGAGGCCTGGGTGCACCTGCAATGCGGGGACGTGGATACCGCGCTCGTGTATGCGTACGGCAAGTCCTCCATGGGATCGCTGCGCGACATCCTCGTTCAGCAGCTGGATCCGTACTATGTCGCGCCGCTCGGCCCGGACTCGGTCAGCCTGGCCGCGCTTCAGGCGCAGGCGCTTCTGGACGCCGGGATCTGCACGCAGCGTGAAATGGCCGAGGTCGTGCGCAGAAGCCGCAGCCACGCCAAAGACAATCCCTGCGCTCAGCTCAAAGGCGAGTTCGATGTGGAGCGCGCACTCGAGGAGCCGTACCTCGTGGCGCCGCTGCGCAAGCACGATTGCCCGCCGATCTCGGACGGCGCGTGCGCCGTCGTGCTCGCTGCCGGTGAGCGCGCGCGCAAGCTGAGCAAGCGGCCGGCTTGGATATCCGGTCTCGCGCACCGCACGGACGTGCACGCCCTCGGCGCGCGTGACCTGTGCACATCGCCTTCGACGCGCCTGGCGGGTGAGGCCGCCGGCGCGCTCCGCGGGAAGTTCGACTTCGCGGAGCTGCACGCGCCGTTCTCACATCAGGAGCTCATCATCAGTCGCGCGCTCGAGCTCGGCAGCGACGTGCGCGTCAATCCATCGGGCGGTCCGCTCGCTGCCAATCCCGTGATGGTCGCGGGTCTCGCGCGTATCGGGGAGGCCGCGGCGCGTCTCGGTCGAGGCGAGGGCC
>DATHEN010000869.1:0-5796 GCA_035318565.1 Polyangiaceae bacterium | reverse complement strand
GCTGCACGAGGCAAGCGCGTGCTGCTGGTGGACACGGACGGACAAGGCAACGTGGCCATCTCGCTCGGGCTCAAGACGGAGCGCACGCTTTACCACGTGGTGGTGATGGGCATTCCGGTGAAAGATGCCGTGATCAACGCGCGGCCCCTGCTGGACGTTCTGCCCTCCAACGAAACTCTCGCCGCGGCAGAGCTCTACCTGGCCGGGCGTCGCAATCGCGACCGCGTGTTGGCCCAGCGCCTGGCAACCGCCAAGCAAGCCTACGACTACGTGGTTCTGGACTGCTCGCCGAGCCTCTCGCTCATGAATCAGAACGCGCTGGTTACCGCAGACGCCGTGCTCTGCCCGGTAGCTTGCGACTACCTATCGCTGGTTGGTGTGCGACAGGTGCTGCGTACGGTAAAGCACGTCAACAAGCTACTCGGGCATCCCGTCAAGCTCTGGGGCGTCCTGCCGACCATGTTCGATGCGCGCGCGCGCATCTGCCACGAAGCGCTCGGTACGCTACGGGAACACTTCGATCGCCGCTGCTTCGATCCCGTTCACGTAGCGATCAAGGTCAAGGAAGCGCCGTCGCAGGGCAAAACCCTGCTCGAGTACGCGCCGCTCGCCAACGCCACGGTCGACTACCTCAAGGTCGTCGATCGCTTGCTCGACGAGGCCAGCGCCGCTACCGCAGAAGATTATCAAGCAGCCGGAGGTGCAGGATGAGCGACCGCGATGATTTCCGCCAGGCTGCGGCCAAGGTCCTCGACCGCGACGAGGTCGAAGGCGTGCTGAGCTCGAGTTTCTACACGCCCGGAGGCGCTCGCCCGCAGCCGCGACCGGCCAGCGCGGAAGAGAAGCCGACGCACTACAAGGTAATCTGCATCTCCATGTACACCGACGACTTGAAGCGGCTCGACCAGATGGTCGATACCTTGAAATCGCGCGGCCTCACCAAGGCGAACCGCAGCGCGCTGATCCGCTATGCGCTCGGCGCCGTGGATCTGGACAACGTGCCCAAGGGGCTGTAGCTCCAGCCGAAGTTTGCCTGCGCTGCGGCCCAGCAGCAAGATGCGCCTGCCGTGGACGCATTCACCGATCACCACTCCGATCCCGCGAGCTGGGCGCAGACTCTCGGTATATCCAGCGAAGCCGTCGAGCTTTACCTGGCCAGCGACGTCATCGATCTACACATCGATTCGTTCATCTGGCATCGCGTGTTCGGCTACGACCTGCGCCGGCGGCACGGCCCGGGATTCTTTCGGGCCAACATGTTCAGTCAGGTCGATTTTCCGCGCGCGCTGGAGGCGAACCTCACTGGCGCGATCTGGGTCATTACGACGAACCCGCTGAAGGGCGGCGAGAGCCGGCGCGAAACGTTCCTCGGCAATCTACTCGAGCTCGAGGAGCTGTTCGCGAGCGTGAGCGAGCGTTTCGAGCTGGTGCGCGACGCTGCGAGCTACGAGCGCGTGCGATCCGCCGGTAAACACGCGGCGTTCATCGGCATTCAGGGCGGCAATGCCCTCGATCACGATCGCTTCACGTTGAACCTGCTCGACGGCAAGGTCGTGCGCATCACGCTGGTGCACCTGTCGTCCTCCACACTGGGAACCACGAGCTCACCACTCAAGCTCGGCGAAGACGCAGGCCTCAGCGAGCAGGGCCGCGACTACGTGCGCCAGCTCGACGAAAAGCGCGTGTTCGTGGATCTCGCGCACATCAGCAAGCGCGGCTTCTGGGACGCGGTCGACGTGCACGATCACTCTCTGCCGCTGATCGTCACGCACACTGGCGTGTCGGGCGTGCACGAACACTGGCGAAACCTCGACGACGCGCAGCTCCGCGCCATCGCCGAAAGCGGCGGCACCATCGGCATCATGTACCACTGGCCGTTTCTGGGCCCAGGCGCACGCACGCAGGGCATCGAGGCGATCGTCCGCCACCTGGAACACATCGTACGCACCGTGGGCGAAGACTACGCCTCACTCGGCAGCGACTGGGACGGCGCCATCCTGACCCCGCGCGACATGCCCACGTGCCTGGAGCTGCCCCGCCTCGTCCAGGCGATGCTCGATCGGGATTGGCAGCCCGAAAGGATCAGGAAGATTCTCGGACAAAACTTCCTGCGATCCCTGAAGCTGCTACGAGGCTGAGCGCACGAGACGGAGCATCGCTCAGCGAGCATCCAGGCCGTCGAGCGCCGTGCGACGCCTTCGTGTGAAAATCCGGAGCCCGTGAGTGCCGTAAAGCGCGCGCGCAGCCAAACGCACGGCGCCGCGCGGTTGGCTGCTACCGCGCGGCGCCGTCAGGTCCACAAAGAAGTCTTCAGCTCTCGAGCTCGGGAAAGTCCGGGGCCGCCACGACTTCCGTTTCCTCGGGCTCGTCGAAATCGTCGTCGTCGTCGTCGACCGGGTCCGGGACCTTTTCCAGCTCCGCCTTGCTCAGGCGCGGAAGCCGTCGCTTGCCCACTGGTCCCTCGTCCACGAAGTCGCGCAAGGCCATCATGTCGCGCAGCGCTTCGAGCTTGGCCAGCGCCTTGACTTCGACCTGGCGAATTCGCTCACGGGTCAGGTTCATGATCGCGCCCACGTCCTCGAGGGTCGTTCCGCCGCGATCGGCAACGTCGAGTGCGCACGATTCACCCATGTCCCACACCTCTAGGTCCGGAAAGTTCAACTTGATGGCACCCGTACGCGGCGAGACGTCTATGAACAGGTGATACTTACAGGAAACGAAGGGGCATGGCCGCGGCCCTTCCGCGCATTCCAGGCGCGCGTGCGGTTTCCAATAGTCGTCTTCGGGGTAGAGCAAGCGTCCGATTTCGAGCTCGCGCTTGGTCATGCGCTTGACGCTGATCGTGCGGGCGCGCACTTCGCGCTTACGTCGCGAGCGGCGCTGTTCGCGCGTGATCTCTTCGCCGACCTCTGCGGGGCCGCTCGCCGCGAGCGCGGTATTGCCACTCGTTTCGAGGGTGGTGTCCTCCGCTGTGGCCGTGAGTACTAGCTTGTTAGAATCCATGCGCTGCCTCCGCATCCTCTGAGTTCGATCTTGTCCGACACACGCACGATCCCTGCCGCACCCGGGAACCCGTCCCGGCCGCGTCGGCACCGCAATCGATTCGAGTGGAAGTTCTACGAGTTTCGCTGCGACCGCCGGAGAAGACCCGTCCTCCAGCTGCCTGATCCGCGCCGCTTCGAACGGTTCATGAACCGCTCACTCCGACGTGAATCCGCTCCATCCTGGCTTGCGAAGTCAATCGGTGTTCGATTGCTTCGAGTCGGTTCGTCAAGTCTTTGCTGAGAGCGCGCGCGCTCGTTACGTCTCTTACGACGACCTGAGCACTCGCCTCGCCCTTGCGTTGTTTCAGTACGACTTCGAGCTTCTTGAAGATGCTGGCCAGCGTTTGCTCGAGCTCGAGCAAATCACTGCGCATGAACAGAAACTCGCGCTGAATTTGGTCGATAGTGTAGTTTTCCGCCATCATCTGCTTGATACGCAGAATCTGTCGGACCACGTTCACCGGATAAATTCCCTGGGACCCCTGGTGCTTCCCTTTACGTCCCACGCGTACACTGCGCGGCAACAAGCCGAGCTGAATGTACTTGCGCAAGGTGGCCTCGCTGAGAGGCACGCCGTGAGTCGAAAGAACATCGAGAATCTCCGCCGAAGTCAGCCCGCGAGGGTGCTCGGTTTCGATGCGTACCAATGTTCTGTCGTCGATCACGCCCGCTGTTTCCCTGTTGCTCGCCGCCGGCGCCCATCGGCAGCGTCGAGTGAACGCGAATATATTCTACTGAGTGGATCAGCCAAAAGAGTTTCCACATGAAAATTTGAGCATGGAAGCAAGTAGCTCCATGCTCGGTGTTTGAAGCTTGTGATCGGACATATTTTGTCCGCTCAACGGCAAGCATGACTGCCTCGAGCAGCGCAAGCTTTGCGCACTCCTTTTCAGGTCCAAGACGAACGGCGCCACGGCACTTTGAGCAGCGTCCTGGGCGGTTTTCGAGCCGCAGAGCACGAGTGTCGTCCCAGAGCGGTGCTTGTGACAGTATGCCCGCGTGCACCGCGACGTGACAGCCAGTGGCGTTCGCCTGCGCGTGTCGGAGGAAGGCGCAGGCCCCGCCGTGGTCCTTCTTCACGGCTTGTTCGTCGACCACTCGAGCTGGAGCGATGTTACAAAGCACCTGCGCGACGAGTTTCGGCTGATCGCACCCGACCTGCCCGGCTTCGGCGAGAGCGAGAAGCCGCCTGCCAGTCGCTTCCCGTACGGGGTCGACGCATTCGCGGAGGCGATCGCGGACATGTACGCCGGTCTCGCGCTCGGGCGAGCGGCCGTCGTGGGCCACGCGCTGGGCGGTGCGGTCGCACTCACCTTGGCCGCCCGTCACCCCGAACTCGTGGAGCGGCTCGTGCTCATCGACACACTTTGCTATGATGCACCGCTCGACCTACATCGGCGCATAGCGCTGATGCCGTTCATCGGAAGCCTGGTGTTCAAGCAGCTGCTGGGCCGGGCTGCGTTCCGCGCGTACGTGCGCGACGCGATGTACGCCGGTAGCGACCGCGTGCCGAACCAGCGTATCGAGCACTACTACGAGCTCTTCAATTCGCCTGCGGCACGCGGCAGCGCGCTCGCCACCTTGCGCTCTACCGTGGATACGCGCTCGATCGTCGCGCACACCACGCGCATTCAAACGCCCACGCTCGTCGTCTGGGGGCGCCGGGACAAGCTGTACCCGGCGGGCCTCGGGCAACGGCTAGCGCGCGAAATCCGCGGCGCCGGCTTCGAGGTGTTGGACGGCGGGCACGCGGTGCACGAAGAGCGACCCGACCGCGTAGCGGAGATCCTCTCGCAATTTCTACGTGCCGAACGGCCGTCGAAACCCGGCGGCCGCTGGAGCCAGGGCGCGTGACTTTCCGTATCGAATGAACGTTTCCGACACTAGCACTCGAGGCGTGGGACTCTCCGTGTATGAAGCCGGATTGCGCTCGCGTGCGTTCCGCCGCTTCATCAAGAACCCCGGTGCCTGTATCGGGCTCGTGCTCGTGCTGTTGCTCGTCGTTTTCGCGCTGCTCGGACCGCCGCTCGCCACCTTCCCCCCCAACCTGAGCGACTTCGTGAACGGGCGGAACGCGCTCGGTCAACCCGCGGGACCGAGCCTGGCTCATCCGCTCGGCACCGACACACTGTTTCGAGATCTCTTCAGTCGCCTGGCCCAGGGTGCTCGCGTCTCGCTCCTGATCGCGACCTTCGCCACCCTGATTTCGATCGGGGTCGGCACGTTGCTCGGGATCGTGAGCGGCATGAGCGTGGGCACGCGCGCGAGCGGCGTCGACACGTTGCTGATGCGCCTGGTCGACGTCGGCCTGAGCTTTCCGTATCTGCTGCTGGTGATGGCCATCGGCGCCGCGCTCGGCGACACCACGATACTCACGATCCTGCTCGTGCTCGGGCTCAGCAGCTGGTTCGGCACCGCGCGCCTGGTGCGCAGCAAGACGCTGCAGGTGCGCTCCCTCGACTACATCACCGCCGCGCGCGCGCTCGGCCAAACGACTCCGCGCATTTTACTGCGACACGTTTTGCCGAACGTGGCGGGCCCGGTGATCGTGCTGGCGTCGGCGTCGGCCGCGAACATGATTTTGGCCGAAGCGGTGCTCAGCTACCTACAGCTCGGCTTGCCCCCTCCCACTCCGAGCTGGGGCCGCATGTTGTACGAGGGACAGGCCGCCTTCTTGCTCACCCCCCGGCTGGTGCTGGCCCCCGGTTTGCTCATCGTCATGGCCGTGCTCGGCTTCAACCTGCTCGGCGAC
>DATHEN010000868.1:0-3383 GCA_035318565.1 Polyangiaceae bacterium | reverse complement strand
TGATGGTGCTCGATCTGCGTATGGCAGACATAGACGGACTGGCCGTGCTGCAGACTCTGCGTGCGCGCGCCAATCCGCCGGAGACGATCTTGCACTCGGCTTTTTTGGACGTGCAGACGACCGTGCTCGCCATGAAATGCGGAGTGGCGGACGTGATCGAGAAACCGGGCACCGCTCAGGCGCTCGGCGATCGCGTCTTGGATCTGGTGCAGAACAAGCGCTCGTCGCGGGTGGAGAGCCCTCGCGGTCCCGCGAACTCGAACCTCGGCGAGGGCGATCCGGCCGTGCGTCTATTGGGCGAAACGCCGAGAATCCGCACGCTCAGGGAACAGATCCGCCGAATCAGCAAATTCCGCGAGGTTTCGGTGCTCATCGAGGGGCCGACGGGCACCGGCAAGGAGCTCGTGGCGGAAGCCATCCACCAGCTGACGGTTCCCCAGGAAGCGTTCGTCACCTTGAATTGTGCAGCGGTTCCCCTCGACCTCTTCGAGAGCGAGTTGTTCGGACACGAGGCGGGCGCGTTCACGAGCGCCAAGGGCGCACGCACGGGGCTCCTCGAGCAGGCGGGCGCGGGCACGCTGTTCTTGGATGAAATCGGAGAAATGCCAGCCAGCATCCAACCCAAATTGCTGCGCGTGCTCGAGACACGAGAGTTCAGGCGCGTGGGGTCGAACCGCAGTCGGCGGCTGACCGCCCGCGTCGTCAGCGCGACGAACCGACCGCTGAGCGGTGCCCACGACGACGCACTGCGACCCGATCTGTACTTCCGTCTGGCGGGCTACACGATCGTCACTCCGCGACTCTGCGAGAGAATCGAGGACGTGCCGCTGCTCGCCCGCTGTTTTCTCGAAAGGTTCGCCACGCGCTACGGGTTAGTGCACGCGAGCATCGAGGAGTCTGCCATTGAATTGCTCCAGGCGTTCGATTGGCCAGGAAACGTACGACAGCTCAAGCTCGTGGTGGAGAACGCAGTGATGCTGGCCGCCTCGGGGGCGACTACCGCCGAACACATCGCCGAAGTGCTGGGTACTCGCGCGAGCGATCTGACGTGGCGTGAGCCGGTCAGCGGCTCCTACCCCGTCTGCAGCCCGGTACGGGGTACGGGCGTCTCTCTGCCCGATCTCGAGCGTGAAATCATCACGGATGCCTTCAGCAAATTTTCGCCGAACCTCAGCAAAACCGCGAAGCATCTCGGCATCCCGCGTTCGACGTTGCGCGACAAGCTCCGCAAGTTCGGGCTGCTTTAGCGCCAGCGAGCGGGCTAGCGACGGTATCCGCCACCGGTAGGGCGGAGCGCTGCACGTAAGCCCCGGAAAATCACGAAGTGCGTGTGCAGCGCGGTGGCACGCTGATTGCTGATGGAGAGCCCGAGAACGAAGGATGACCACTGTGAACACACGCTTTTCCGGACTTTCACGGGAAACCGCGCTGCAAGGCATCGCGTTCTCTCTGTCGGAGGTCGGCGCGCCCATGGCGGCTTGTAACCCGAGCGGAGAGGTCATCGGTATCTCACCGAACGCGCGCGCAGTGCTCGAAGGCGTGGGCATCGACGCCGAAAGGATTCCTTTCGCTCTGCCCCCCACGTTGTGGGCCGAGCTCAGCGAGGCCCCGGAGGGACGGGCCATCGAGTGGCGTGCCATGGCGCAAGAATGCGATGCGTTGCTCGGCTGCTCCCGCTACGCATGCGGTCCCGAGCATTACATCGTGCTCATGAAAGAGGTGTCCGCCAAACGTCGCGAGCTGTCGCGCAGACTTCACCAGCAACGCTTGGAGAGCACGGGGCGGCTCGTTGCCAGCATCGCGCACGACGTGCGCACGGCCCTGGCCAGCATCCTCTACAACGCCGATTTTCTGTCGAGCTCCGCGCACGAGTTGCCGGCGGTGGAAATCGCAGACACGGCCAGCGCAATCCACACCGCCAGTCGTCGCCTGGAAGGCATCTGCGCGGGGCTGCTCGGCTTCGCCAAGCTCGGCCCCAAAGTGGTGGACGAGGTGTCGCTCCAGGACGTCGTCGCGCGCGTCTGCTCGCTGGTGCGGCCCATGTACCGCGAGCGCGCGCACGAGCTTCGTTCGCGTGTGGCGTCGCCGTCATTGCGCGTGTGCGGCAATGCCATTCTCATCGATCAAATCCTGGTCAATCTGCTCGTGAACGCTGCCGAATCGAGCAGCCAACCCATCCGCGTTCTCCTCGAATGCTCGCCCGACTCCGACGAATCTGCGGAGCGGCCCCGCATGGTGCGGATCAGCGTGACGGATGATGGCCCGGGTGTTCCGGAAGCAGTGCGAGATTCCATCTTCCATCCGTTTTTCACCACGCACGCGGACGGATCGGGGTTGGGTTTGACCACCGCGCGAGAGGCGGCGCGGGACATGGGCGGCGATCTGATCCTCGAACCCACCGAACGCGGGGCAAGCTTCGTCGCGCTGCTCTTGCGTGGCGAACCTCGCTCGTCGGAGGTTTCATGACGTCGATCTTGGTCGTCGAAGACGACGAACAGCTGCGCTCCGCCGTAACTCGCGACCTGGCTCACCGCGGCTTCGACGTAACGGCCGTGGTCTCGGTGGATGACGCCCTGTCGCAGCTCAACCACCGCGGCTACGACGTGCTCTTGACGGATCTGCGCATGAGCGAACGGGACGGCATCGATCTGCTCGCCGAGCTGGCCGACATCGCGCCGCAGACGCGCCCCATCTTGATGAGCGCCTACGCCTCCGCGCGAGATCACCAGCGCGCCGTGGAGCTGGGCGCCGTGCAGGTGCTCTGTAAGCCGTTCACGTCCATCGAGCTGGTGCAGGCGATCAGGCAGGCGGTCGAATGCGAGACTGGTTTTCGCGGTCTGGTACACGGTCTCTCGCTCGTCGACGTTCTGCAGATGTTTCATTTTGCCCGACGTTCTTTGTGCGTCATCGTGGGCGGCCGGCACGGCGGGCAGGTCCACATCAAGCAGGGCGAGATCGTCCATGCGGTACAAGAAGACCTCGAAGGCGAAACGGCGCTGCGCAAGATTCTCCAGATGACGTCCGGTTCGATGCACACCGGACCGCTCGAGGGCAGCAAGCGCACCATCGAGCGCGCGTTCGAGGAGCTCTTGCTCGACGCACTCCGAGGGATCGACGAAGACCAGCAAGACGACTTCAGCATGTTCGACGAGACCTTCGATCCACTCGAAGGCGCGCTCACCCCGGACATCGCCAAGGATGCCACGAACGTCTCTGCCGTCTGCGCGGACGTGGTGGCGCGCGTGGAGAACGCACTGCTCTGCGCGGTCATCGACCTGGATAAACGCTCACTGCTCGGGGTGAGCGATGCGAGCCTCGTCCCGGCGCGGGACGAAGGCGTGCTCATCGAGGATACGCTGGAACTCTTGCGCAACAGGAGCCTG
>DATHEN010000867.1:0-4623 GCA_035318565.1 Polyangiaceae bacterium | reverse complement strand
CTCAGCACACAATCCTCCTCAAACGGGCACCCTGACAGAATCTTAAAGACGCGCCGCATGGCGAGTCGAGAAATGAAACATTAACAGCGCGCCGCCACGCGCGTCCAGAGGCGCTCTCGGGCGCTCATGTGCGTGTTTCGTGCCTCGCCGGGCGCCGTGCAGGGAAGGCACCGACATCGCCCGTTGCGCACCCGAAACAGGCGCGCGATTTACAGGCAATTCGCCTGCGTCAATCGCGGGACGTCGGTTTGTCTTTGCTGATGCGGCATGCTGAACTAAGCGGCATGGGAATCAATCGGGCCGATTTTTTGGCACCGAGTGCGCGCATTAGCGCGCTCGCTGCTATCAGCTTGGCTGTCTTCGGTTGTGGGGGGGACGGAGCAGACAAAGAACAACAACGTCCATTCAGCTTGGAGATCCGCGTTCCAGACGTGGCGCCTGGTGTGGAGGCCACGCAGTGTATCAAGGCGCGCTTGCCGAACGCCGGACCTCTGGCGATTCAGCGCATCGTCAACGAGATCTCGAGCTCATCGCACCACTTCGTGGTCTCGACGATCCGCGAAGAGGAAGCCGGAGACGAGCAACTCGAACCAGAGGATTGCTTCCCGTTTCGGGCGCCGCTGCTGGGTGCTCCGCTAGCCATCACCCAGAAGCGCCTCGACACGTATCAAACGCCGCCAGGCGTTGGTTACGCGATCACGGCTCATCAAATGATTCACCTGGAGCTGCACTACATCAACCGGACGCAGGCGCCGGTCGACATCGTGGCGCGGACCGATCTCTATCCGTTGCCGCAGGGCGAGCTCGAGCACGAAGCCTCGGTCCTGCTCGTCGGCGATCTACGGGTATCGATCCCGCCGAACTCTCCGCACACGCTGGGCCCGAAGTATCAGGACATTCCGGACGACTTCGAAGGCGTCAATTTCTTTGCCATCACCGGCCACACGCATCGCTTCGGAACGAACGTCCAGGTCGGCAGCGGTGCGGGTCTCGACGCCGAAGTCAACCCGCGCTATCAGCCCGAAGACTTCATCTGGGACGAGCCGGAGGTGACCACGTTCTCGCCGGCGTTCCAGGTTCCGGCTGGCGGAGGCTTCACGTACAGCTGCTCGTGGAACAACCCGACGCCGGACACGCTCATCTTCGGCGAATCGGCGAACCAGGAGATGTGCTTCTTCTGGGCCTACTACTATCCCCGCAAACTGACCCGCGGGGTATTGCTCACGCCGGTCGACAAGCCCGCTCCCGGGTTTCCCTGAGCGGCCCCGGTGAGTGATAGCGTCGGGTAGTGAAGCCGAGCAGGGAAACGACTCAGCCGCTCGCGAGCGGTCGCGCCCTGCGAGGCGTCCTGCGCACGCTGAAAGACCGCTGCGAGCCGGCAGTGGTCGGGCGCATCATCCAGGCTGCTGGTGCACCCGAAGTCTTCGGGGAACCCATCCGCGCTCTGGGCTGGTACCCGTATGCGGCGTACCGCGATTTGCTGGTGGCGGCCGATCGAGTTGCCGGACGAGGCACGGGCTCGTTTTGCCGAGAGCTGGGAGCCGCCGCGGGTAAGCGTGACGTCAGCACCGTGCTCAGGATCTACATCGTGCTCTCCTCGCCAGAGCGGTTGATCCGCGCTTGCTCCAAGGTCTGGTCGAGTTACTACGCGAACGCCGGTCACATGGACGCGCTCACCTGGCAGCCCGAGGACACCACCGTGCGCATCTGTGAGTTTAGCGACATGCACCCCTTCCATTGCCGTCTGATGGAAGGCTGGATGATATCGACGATGGACATGATCGGGCTCTCCGCGCACGACCTGCACGAGAGCGAATGCGCCTGCAGCGGTGGCAAGCACCACGAATTCGTGTGCACCTGGCGCAAAAAGTGACGCGGTGGAGTCGCTACGTCACAGGAACGTGGCGCTGGGACTGCCCTGGATATAGTCCGTCAGATGCTGAATGTGCGCGTCCTGTTCGCGCAGCTTGGACTTCACCAGATCTCCGATCGAAACGAGCCCGACGACGCGGCCTTCGAAAATCACGGGTAGATGGCGGATGCGACGGCCCGTCATCAGCTCCATGCAGCGACCGACCTCCGTGTTCGGTGAGATGGTCACGAGATTTTCGGTCATGACTTCGGAGACCGGTGTCGTGCGCGAGCGCTTGCCGAGCACCGCGACGCGCTTGAGGTAGTCACGCTCCGTGACGATGCCTTTCAGCTCGTCGTCTGCGACGACCAGCAGCGCGCCGATATTGTGGTGCACCATTTTCTCCACGGCTTCGAACATCAACGCGGTCGGCTCGACCGCATGTACGAGGGACCCCTTTTGCCTCAAAATGTCTTCCACGCTGGCCATTGACAACCTCCCTTTCCCCCAGGGACGATGAGTAGCGACGAGGAACCAGTGTAGCACCTGATGAGTGGGAGTGCGTCACCGGATTCACGTGCCGCACCTTTGCACTAGCCGCGTGTGCAGCGCTTCGACCAGCTGCAGTGCGTCAGTGGAATAACGCGCAGTGCTCTAGCGGCGCGGCTAGCGATTCGCTTCGAGCTGCGCGGGTCGCTCGAGCTCGAGGAGACGCAGCTTGGTGTTCGTTCCGCCGTTCGCGGAAAAGCCGCCGACTTTGCCGCCTGCAGCGAGCACGCGGTGGCACGGCACGATGATCGCGAACGGGTTCTTGCCGAGCGCCTGGCCGACGGCGCGCGCTGCCCCCGGAGCACCAGCACGCACGGCGACGGCGCCGTATGACAACGTGGAACCCGGCGGAATGCGGCGAGCCGCCTCGTACACACGCTTGTGAAAGGGGGGCACGCGATCCATGTCGAGCTCGACGGTGTGGAGCTTGCTGGGCTCCCCCCGCAGCAGGGCTCGTACGCCGTCTATCGCGCGCTGCACCTGGGCGGGTGGCGTCTCGGGACGTGCGTCCGGCAGACGTCTCAGCAGGCGGGCGCGGGTCTCCGTTTCACGTGCCTCGGGCAGCTGCAGCATCACGATACCGTGCGGGCTCCAGGCGATGCCGCAGCGACCAATCGGTGTATCGAAGAGCGTGAAGGCGTGTTCGACCATGAGCCGCGCCAGCGTAGCACCAGAATTTCAGTACAAGCTCTGCAGTGAGCTCGCGTCGAACGCGCGAATTTCATCCGCACGCCGGGTGCGCACTTTTTCGACCCACGCCGGATCCTGTAGCAGCGCGCGACCGACGGCGACCAAGTCGAACTCTCCACGTCGAAAGCGCTCGATCAGCTCGTCGAGGTTCCGAGTCTCCGCTCCTTGACCGCCGAATGCCCCGAGGAATTCCTGATCGAGGCCGACGCTGCCGACGGTGATCACCGGCTTACCACCGAGCTGTTTGGTCCAGCCAGCCAGTGTCAGATCGGAGCCCTCGAACTCCGGCACCCAAAAGCGGCGGGTGCTCGCGTGAAACAGATCGACGCCTGCGCTCACCAGAGGCTCCAAAAAGCGTGCGAGCTCGCCGGGGCTCTCCGCGAGCCGCGCGCCATAGTCTTGTTGTTTCCACTGCGAGAAGCGCAGCACTATGGCAAACCCGCGCCCCACTTCGCGCCGCACGGCGCGCACGATGTCCGCGGCGAAACGCGTGCGCGCCACGAGCGAACCGCCGTAATCGTCCGTGCGTTCGTTGGTGCCGCTCCAGAAGAACTGATCGATCAGATAACCGTGCGCGCCGTGTAGCTCCACGCCGTCGAAGCCGAGCGCTTTGGCCTCGCGTGCGGCCCGGGCGAACGCCTCGATCACGTCGGCAATGTCCGTGTCGGTCATGGGGCGCACACGCTTCTTCCCCGGCGCCACCAGCCCCGACGGGCCAACGCTGGTCTCCTCGGCGTAGGGCAGCGTCCCCGGTCTTCTCGTGCTGCCCACATGCCAGAGCTGAGGGATGATAGAGCCGCCGGCTGCGTGCACCGCCTCGGCCACGCGCCGCCAGCCAGCCAGCGCTTCGGTTCCGTGAAACTGCGGGACGTCGGGGTGGTAGGTGGCAACCTTGTGATCGACCGTCGTGCCCTCGGTGACGATGAGACCCACTCCGTGTTCGGCGCGCCTGCGGTAATACGCGACCACCTCGTCCGTCGGAATGCCGCCAGGCGAACGAGTGCGCGTCATCGGCGCCATCACGAAGCGATTCGCAAGGCGAAGAGACGCGCACTCGAAGGGTTCGAACAGGGAGTCGAGGGGCTCGGACATGACCGAGGCGGATATTGCCGCGGCTTGCCCGCGGAATCTAGCGAGCTTGGCTGAGCGTTGCCGGCGAGTTGCCCTTCTGCAAGCGCTTGGCCCGATTGGCTAGCGTGCGCGCCGTTTCGGAGTGACCCGAGCGCATCACCTGATGCAGTGGAGCAACACGTGGCCTCCGCGAGAAGCGCTAGAAACCCACGCAGGCAACATGGCACGGCGATTGCTCCTCGGCGTGGCCGTGCGCTGGTTACGTGTCGCTGCAGCTTCGGCATTCGCTATCGCCTTGTTCGGCGGTGGCTGCAGCTCAGCGGACGAGGGATGGGACGAGAGATGTCACGAAGTCAGCGGCGACGGATGGTTCGGCTGTGACGGCGATAGCCAGTGCTCCAGAGGCTGCACTTGCGACCAAGAAGGCTTGGGTGGCGAGTGCGTGCCGGGCTGCAAGACCA
>DATHEN010000866.1:0-3565 GCA_035318565.1 Polyangiaceae bacterium | reverse complement strand
CGCCGACCACCGCTATCTACTCGAGGGCCGCGAGCTCCCGGCCGTCACGCGCGTCATCGAGAAGCTCGAGGGCTTCCTGGGCATTCCGGCAGAGCTGCTCGAGACGGCGCGCATTCGTGGCCAGCGCGTGCACGAGGCCTGTGCGCTGTTGGTGCGCGAGCAGCTCGACATCGACTCGTTGGGTGAGGAGCTGCAGCCGTACCTGCGCGGCGCGGCGCGCTTTCTCGCCGAGTCCGGTATCACGATCATTGCCAGCGAGCTGCCGCTCGGCTCGCGCCGGCTCGGCTGGGCCGGCACGCTCGACCTGGTGGGCCACTGGCGCGGCACCGAGTGCGTGCTCGATTGGAAAGCCACCGCCACGATTCCGCCGACGGTTGGACCGCAGACCTACGGCTATGAGCGGCTGTATCGCGAGGCCTATGGCGGCAACAAGCGCAAGCGCTACTGCGTGCAGCTGAAGCCCGACAACTACCGGGTGCATCCACTCGCGAACCCGGTCGACAAGACCATCTTCACCTCGTGTCTCAACTTGCTGATCTGGAGACAACAGCATGGCAAAGGCGACTAGCGCGGCGGCAACCAACATGCTCGTGCAGCTCTCGATCCCGGAGCCTGCACACAACCCGCTGGTGCCGGCGCAGGACACCCTGCGGCTGGCCGAGGGGGTGACGATTGCGACCCGCAGCGACTATCTCGAGGTGGTCGAGGTCCTGAAGGCCATCAAGAGCAAGTACAACGCGCTCGAGGGGCAGCGTCAGGAGCTGAAGGCGCCCACGCTCGAGTCAGGCCGGCGGATCGACAACTTCTTTGCGGCGCCCTTGGACTTCCTGCGCCGCGCCGAGGCTATCTGCAAGCGCAAGCTCACCGCCTACGACAGTGCGCAGGAGCAGCTGCGCATCACCGCCCAGCGCCAGGCCGATGAGACTGCGCGCAAGGCACAAGAGAAGTTGCAACAGCAGGCGCAGAAGGCACAGGCCGCCGGCAAGGTCGAAAAAGCGGAAGTGCTGCTCGAGCGCGCCGACGCCGTGGTCGCGCCGATCATTGCGCGCGAGACGCCGAAGGCGGCTGGGCTGTCGAGCCGTGAGAACTGGTACGCCGAGTGCACCGACCTTGCAGCGCTGGTGGCGGCAGTGGCCGTCGGTACCGCGCCGCTATCGCTGCTCATGGCGAATGACAAAGTGCTCGGGCAACAGGCGCGGAGCCTGAAGAAAGACTTTGTTGTTCCAGGCGTACGGGTGTGGATGGAGAAGTCGCTCGCGGCGGGCCGGCTATGAGCGCCCTCATGATTCCGGCCCTCTGCATCGGCTGTGGCTGCGACGATGACCACGCCTGCGGCGGCGGCTGCACGTGGCTGCGCATCGATCGCGATGAGTGCATCGGGGTGTGCTCGAGCTGCCCGCAGTTTGAGGCGCGCTGGGACGCGGGCGATCGGGACTTAAGCGATGTGGCGATGGAGCACGCGGCCGAGCTCGCCACCGAGGACGCGCCGGAGGAGTCCGGGCTAATCCTGCCCGGCGATGTCACGTATGCGGACACGCTGCGTTACTTGCGAGGGTCGGTGCGATGAGCGAACAGTACTACCGCGTCGAGCGGGATGAAGCCGGCTGCGAGCATTGCGACGCCGGCGGCACCTGGACGGTGGTCTGCGGCCGCGGTGAGGACGAGGAGCAGATCTCTACATCCTTTGAGGCCAGGGAGCACGCCGAAGATCTCTGCTTGCAGATGAACCGGGCTTTCAAGCGTGGGCAGCAGCTGCCCAACGCTGAGGCAGTTGCCGCCGTGCCGTCGCTGGCGGGGGAAAAAGCGCTCGTGGTGTACTTCGCGACCGACCGGACGCGGGATGAGTTCAGTGAAGCGGCGCGCAAGGAAATGGGCTGCGTGCGTACGGTCAAGCTATGAGCACGCTCCATGGCTGAGAACTCCAAGATCGAGTGGTGCGACCACACGTTCAACCCGTGGCTGGGCTGCTCCAAGATCTCGCCTGCGTGCGATCACTGCTATGCAGAGTCGTGGGCGAAACGCACCGGCCATCCCGAACTGTGGCAAGGCGAGCGCCGCCGCACCTCGGCCGCGTACTGGAAGCAGCCACTGAAGTGGGATGCGCAAGCGAGATTCGAAGGCCGGCGCGTGCGCGTGTTCTGCGCGAGCTTGGCCGATGTGTTCGACAACGAGGTGGATCCTCGGTGGCGCGCCGCCCTCTGGGAACTCATCGCCAGCACGCCGAACCTCGATTGGCTACTGCTGACGAAGCGCGTCGGCAACGTGAAGGAAATGCTGCCGACCTTACCGCCGTACTGCAGACCCTGGAATGAGAAGTGGCCGTGGCCGAATGTGTGGCTCGGCGCCACGATCGCCAACCAAGAAGAGGCCGACCGTGACATCCCGAAACTGCTGGCCACGCCGGCGGCGGTGCGGTTTCTCTCATGTGAGCCGCTGCTCGGACCCGTCAATTTGAATCGGATCTTGTTGAAGCCGTCGGACGCGCCAGAGCGCGGTAAGCCTGATGTCTCAATCTCGGCGCTGCGGGGATGGTTCGGCGGTGCTGGCGATCCCGCTCGTGTCGAGTGGGTGATTGCCGGCGGTGAGAGCGGGCCGAAGGCGCGGCCGTCGCATCCTGATTGGCTTCGTTCACTTAGCGATCAGTGCGTGACTGCGGGCGTGCCTTTCTTGTTTAAACAATGGGGCGAATGGGCGCCGGATTGCATCTGCGGCCGTGACTCACCCTGCAGAGAAACGCCTCGCCCAACGCCCGGCAAGCCCGGCGTGATGTTCCGCTGCGGCAAGAAAGAGTCAGGCCGCAGCCTCAACTACAAAGTGTGGGACCAGTTTCCGGAGCTCCAACGATGAGCAAGATTGATGACCTATGGGCCCAAGCCAACGCGAACCCGGGCACGCCGATCGACATCGGCGAGCTGGTGGTGTGCGACTGGTGCGATGAGGACTGGACCACGCGCACCGAGCCCGGCGGCTTCATCTTACAGAGCAAGGCCGTTTGTCCCGTGTGCGCACCGAGTGTCGACGCCCTCGTGACCAAGTATGGCGAGCAGCACTTCAGACGTGCGCGCTGCCCCGAAGACCAGGCCTTCGCCGACTTCGTGCGCACCTATCGCGGTGACAACAACAAGATCAGCGTCGGACCGTTGCGGGGCTTCGCCGGGTGGGACACTGACGACAGCGATCGCGAGGAGCCGTGAAGGTGAGCGATCACACCCCCGCGCCGTGGTTCGCGATCGAGGAGCCGCACACGGCCAGCGTGTGTGAGCAGGACCCGGAGCTGCGCTACTTCCATCTCTACGGGCCCGAGCGGCACCTGGACTGCAAGCTGCACCTCTCGGGCTTCCTGCGCCCCGCCGATGCGCACCTGATCGCCGCCGCCCCGGGGCTGCTGGCGATGGTCCGCCGCTACGCCAGCGAATGCGCCAATTGCGGCGGCAGTGGCGATGCCCCCTACGACGACGCCTACCCGTGCAGCGAGTGCGAGGACATCTGGGCGCTCATCGACAAGGCAGCGAGGGCATGAGCAAGGCTGATCCCAAGCGCGCCGCCAAGCCCCGCCGCGGGTTCA
>DATHEN010000865.1:0-2270 GCA_035318565.1 Polyangiaceae bacterium | reverse complement strand
GCGTGCTGCCGGGTCACATCCCGCTGCTGGCGGCGCTCAAGACTGGAATCGTCAGTTACCGCGTTGGCAGTGACGTGACCCGAGTCGCCGTGGGCCCCGGTTTCGTGGAAGTGGCGGAAGACAAGGTGCTGGTCCTCACCGACCACTTCATCACGAAGCCCGAAGTCGATCCCGTGCGTGCGCGTCTGGATCTCAAAGAAGCGGACGAAGCGCTCGACCAATTCACCGGCGAGATGAAGACCCCGGAGTACGCTGCGCTCGTGCGCAAAGAACTCTGGGCTGCCGCTCAGCTCGAGCTCTACGGCGATCCCCCGCCGCCGACCATGCGCGTCGCCCACGAGTTCCAGCTAGTGGCGCGCGAGAGCCTGAACCCCGGGCCAGACGAAGGCGCTCCCGTGGCCGAAGCCGCCGCCCATCACAACGGCCCTCGCACGAGTCACTGACGTCCCGCGCGGTTCGCTGCTCCTCCGCAAGTTAGCGGTCCCCCCACTCGCCCTCGGGATTCGTCCTAGTGACGAATTCCTTCTCGCCGCGGACATCGCGGTAGTGGTGTAGCGCCCAGTGCACGGACGGAAACGCGATATCTTGCCAGGGGATGTCGTCCCAGGCGAACAGCCCGACTTCTTGTGACTCGGGGCCCGCAGCTGCGCGGCCGCCCTCGAGCCGAGCCAGATAGATCAGCTGAACCTGGCTGATGCGCGGAATGTTGTAGACCGCCAAGAGCGCGTAGATGTCGATCGCTGCGCAGGCTTCCTCGCGGGCTTCGCGCTTGGCGCCGTCGATCGTCGTTTCGCCGAGCTCGAGAAAACCCGCGGGCAAAGTCCAGTACCCGAGCCGCGGCTCGATCGCACGCCGGCACAGCAAGATCTTGTCTTCGTGCGTACACAACGAACCCACTACGACCTTCGGGTTCTCGTAGTGGATGAATCCACAATCGGCGCAGACTAGCCGCGGGCGGGTGTCCCCTTCGGGTATGACGCGGAGGCTCGGGCCTTTGGCTGCGGGCTCGTCGGCCATGAGCAGCCTTTTTTGCCGTTTTAACCGGGGTCCACAAGGGCAAAGCGCGTTTATTGTATAAGCGCCCGTAGAGTTCGTAACTTTGAAAGCGTGGAGCAACACCTGAGCGACGCGAGACGAGCTCACGAGAACGCAAAAGTGCTCCTGCAGCGGCACGGGCTCCGGGCCAAGAAGCATTTCGGGCAGAATTTCCTGATGGATGCCGAGCTCGTGGCGCGTATTGCGCGCCTGGCCGTCACCCCCGCGGGGGGCAGCGTCGTGGAAATTGGTGCGGGCACCGGCGCGCTGACCGCTGCGCTGCTCGAGCACGCAGCTCGAGTGATCGCCATCGAGCGTGATCGCGATCTGGTGCCGCTGCTGCGCGCGGAGTTTCAGGACGCGCTCGACCGCGGCGCGCTCGAGCTCCTCGAAACCGACGCCAAGACTTGCGATTGGAATGCGCTCTTGACCGGTCGGCCCACGCCGCACGTGGTCGCTGGAAACTTGCCGTACCAGATCACCGGACCGCTCCTGCGTAGCGTGAGCCTGGCGGCAGCAACGCTCGACCGCGTCGTCTTCCTCGTCCAGCTGGAAGTTGCGGAGCGCCTGGTGGCGGGGCCGCTGACGCCCGCTTACGGCGCGCTCAGCGTCTTCGCGCAGCATTCGTTCATGACCGAGCGCGCTTTCGTGGTGCGGCGCGGCGCGTTCTATCCTCAGCCGAACGTGGACTCGGCCGTGGTCGTCCTCACGCCGCACGCAGGCGCCGACGGATCCGAATCGGAGGCGTTTCGGGCGCTCGTGCGCGCCGCCTTCGCGCAGCGGCGCAAGACGCTGCGGAACGCCTGGCGCTCGGTGCTGAACACGGACGCTGCCGGTCTGGAGAACGCGGCGCGCAGCGCGGGCATCGATCTTTCATTGCGCGGTGAAGCGTTGCCCGTCGCGGCGTTCGTGCGCATGGCTCAGGCGCTCACTTCATGAAACGCTTCTGCATGTTGGTCGCCCTCGTGCTCCTGGGCTGCCAGGAGCGAGCTCGGCCTTCCGGAGTGGTCGGGCGAGCAGAGTTCGGGATTTTTTTCGGTGGCCAGGTGCAAGAGCGCGAACAGATCCCGTTCGAGCCGAGCCGAGCGCGCCAGGCGCAGGGCTTCCGGCTGCAATTTCGCGCTCCCCTGGAGCGAGAGCTTCGCATCGAGTGGGAAATCAACCGGCCGCTGGTGTCCCAGGGACAGAGGAGCTCTGCCAGCGGCGAACGCGTCGTGCAGATGGGCGAAGCGCGA
>DATHEN010000864.1:0-4331 GCA_035318565.1 Polyangiaceae bacterium | reverse complement strand
TGCTGCGCGTGCCCTTCGCTCAGCCGCTCGCGTCCGAGCTCCTCGGCGCGCCGGCGTTCCCGATCCCGAAGCGCCGCCAAGCGCTGCTCCTCCCCGAGCGCCCAACGCGCCTCGGCCTCGAGATCGACCGCGCGCAACGCGCCTTGCTCCAGGCGCTCACGTTCGAGGCGCTGCTCCTCCCGGACCCCGTCCTCACGTTCCTGGCGCGCAATTTCAGCCGCAGTACACGCCTGTTCGGCGCTCTGCCGGCGCTCGATCTGCCGGCCCAGCTCCTCGGTGCGGGCACGCACGCTCTCTTCGCGTACGTTCCGCAACGGATCGAGCGGATACTGGCGACGCCTCACTCTCGAACCCTACCCCAAGTCGTCAGCCCGGGCGACTTCACGGCAGCGCCAGAGGGGGAGCCGCCGGAGCAAAGAAATCGCAACAATTCCGCGAATTAACGAGCAACTCGCGGAACGGAACGGAACGGAACGCAGCGCCGTAGCGCGTCGCTTCACAGCCGCCGCGTGGGGTGGGGCCCCGCTGAATTCACTTCAGCGGGGCGGGGCGGCGCGTGCCGCCCCGATGGACCAACCAGCGGCGCGTGCCGCCCCGATGGACCAACCAGCGAGAGGATAGCGTGCGAAGCACCCCTATCCTCTCGCATGCCATTCTTGGACGCTTCGTACGCTGACTCCGCCTCGACCCACCTGGGCTCCGACCTCGAGCGCATCCACGGCAGCCACGCCTGCTGCCATGGTGGTGAAGTACGGAATGTTCGCCAGCAGCGCATTTCTGCGGAGTGAGTAGCTGTCGCGAATGGCCTTCGCACCCTGCGTGGTGTTGATCACGAGCTGGATCGTGCCGTCGCGGATCGCGTCGACCACGTGCGGCGAGCCCTCCGCGACCTTGTTGATGCGTTCCACCGGGATGCGCACGCGCCGAATCGCGTCGGCGGTGCCGCCGGTCGCGACGATCTGAAAGCCGAGATTGCGCAAGCGCCGCGCCACGAAGCACGCCGCCGCCTTGTCGTGGTCCTGCACGCTGATGAACGCGCGCCCGTGATGCGGTAACGCGAACCCGGAAGCCGCGAGCGACTTGCCGAACGCCTGCGCAAAGCTGGTTGCGATACCCATGACTTCGCCGGTCGAGCGCATTTCCGGTCCGAGGATCGTGTCCACGCCGGGGAACTTCGAAAACGGGAAGACACTCTCTTTGACCGCCACGTGCATGGGCAGAAGGCCGTCTTCCACGCCGAGCTCGTCGAGCCCCTTCCCGACCATCACCTTGGCCGCGATCTTGGCCAGCGGCCGACCAGTGGCCTTGGCCACGAACGGCACGGTGCGCGATGCGCGTGGATTCACCTCGAGCACGTACACCTGGCGATCCTTGACGGCGAGTTGCACGTTCATCAGACCGACGACGCCGATCTCGAGCGCCAGGGCGCGCGCATGCTCTTCGATACGCTCCACGATCTCCGGATCGAGGCCATACGGCGGCAGCACGCTCGTGGAATCTCCCGAGTGTACGCCGGCTTCCTCGATGTGCTGCATCACGCCGCCGATCACCGCGCGCTTGCCGTCGGCCACACAGTCGACGTCGACTTCGATGGCGTTCTTCAAGAACTCGTCGATCAGCAGAATCTGCGAGCCGCCTTCTTCACGCGCGGCTTCGATGGCGAGGCCGACGTACGCGTCCAGCTCCTCGTCGGCCCAGCAGATCATCATGGCGCGGCCGCCCAGCACGTACGAAGGACGGACCAACACCGGATAACCGATGCCGTGCGCGATGCGCTTCGCTTCCTCGGCGCTCTTGGCGATGCCCGCGCGCGGGCGCACCATCTCGAGCTTGGTCAAGAGCTCGTCGAAACGCTCGCGGTCTTCGGCGCGATCGATGGCGTCCGCCGGGGTACCGAGCAATCTGACGCCGGCCTGCTCCAGAGGTACGGCGAGCTTGAGCGGCGTCTGGCCACCGAACTGCACGATCACTCCCAGGAGCTCGCCACGCGATGACTCCTCGTCACAGATCGCGAGCACGTCCTCCAAGGTCAGCGGCTCGAAGTACAGGCGGTCCGAGGTGTCGTAATCCGTGGAGACCGTCTCGGGATTACAGTTCACCATGATGGTTTCGATGCCCAGCTCGCGCAGCGCGAAGACGGCGTGGCAGCAGCAGTAGTCGAACTCGATGCCCTGCCCGATTCGATTCGGCCCACCACCCAGGATGATCACCTTCTTGCGATCGGTGACCTCGCTTTCGCTCTCCGTCTCGTAAGTCGAATAGAGGTATGGCGTGCGCGCGCTGAACTCTGCCGCGCAGGTATCGACGCGTCCGAACACGGGACGCACTCCGCGCTCACATCTCCAGTTGCGCACGTCCGCTTCCGTCATGCCGCGCAGAGCCGCGATCTGACGGTCACTGAAACCGAGCCGCTTGCTCTCGCGCACCAGCGCAACGTCGAGCTCCGGCACGCGCGAGAGCAGACGTTCCTGCTCCACGATGCGCTGGAACTGGCGCAGGAACCACGGGTCGATGTGGGTGCGTGCGTACACCTCTTCGACGGTCATTCCGAGCCGCAGCGCGTCCCCCACGTAAAACAAGCGATCGGCCGTGGGTACGCCGATCACCTTACGCACGGAATTGACGAGCTCGTCGTTACTGGGTGGCGGCAAGTCGGGCCGCGGCTTCGCGGTAGGCGGAGCATCGTGCGTCAAATCGCGCAGCGCGTTCGGCTCCTCGGCGAGGAGCCTGTAGTCCACGCGATCGACCAAGCTCACGAAACCCGCCTTGCCCGTCTCCAGCGAGCGCGCCGCCTTCTGCAACGCTTCGGGGAAGGTGCGTCCGATGCTCATGGCCTCGCCCACGCTCTTCATTTGCGTTCCGAGACGGGCATCGGAGCCGGGAAATTTTTCGAAGGCGAAGCGCGGCCACTTCACGACCACGTAGTCGATGGTCGGCTCGAAGGCGGCGCTGGTGCCGGTGATGTCGTTCTCGAGCTCGTCGAGGCGGAACCCCACCGCGAGCTTCGCGGCGATCTTGGCGATCGGATAACCCGTGGCCTTGGAGGCGAGCGCGCTCGATCGCGATACGCGCGGATTCATTTCGATGACGAGCACGCGGCCCGTCTTCGGGTCCACCGCGAACTGCACGTTGGAGCCGCCAGTCTCGACGCCGATCTCGTGCATCACCAGGCGCGCCATGTCGCGCAAGCGCTGATACTCGCGGTCCGTCAGCGTCACGGCTGGAGCCACGGTGATCGAGTCGCCCGTGTGCACGCCCATCGGATCGATGTTTTCGATCGAGCAGATCACGATGAAGTTGTCCGCGGCGTCGCGGATGACTTCGAGCTCGAATTCCTTCCAACCAATCACGCTCTCTTCGACGAGCACTTCGTGCGTGGGCGATTGGAGCAGCGCCCAATCGAGTTTGCTCTCGAGCTCATCCGGAGTGTGCACGATGGCGCCGCCGGCACCGCCCATCGTGAAGCTTGGACGCAAGATCACCGGGTAACCGGTGCGCTCCACCACCGCGCGCGCTTCGTCGATGTTCCTCGCATAACCGGACAACGGGCACTCGAGGCCGGCCTGGGCCATGGCCTCTTTGAAGAGCTGCCGGTCCTCGGCTTTCTTGATGGCATCGACCTGAGCGCCGATGAGCTTCACACCATGACGAGACAACACGCCGCTCTCGTGCAACGCGAGCGCGAGGTTCAGCGCGGTCTGTCCACCCAAGGTGGGCAAGAGCGCATCCGGTCGCTCGCGTTCGATGATTGCGGCCAGCGTGTCGTGCTCGAGCGGCTCGATGTACGTACGCCGCACGAGCTCGGGGTCCGTCATGATCGTGGCCGGGTTGGAGTTGACCAGCACCACGTCGTAACCGAGGCTCACCAGAGCCTTGGCCCCCTGGGTACCCGAGTAGTCGAACTCGCAGGCTTGGCCGATAACGATGGGTCCCGAGCCGATCAGCAGAATCTTCTTGATGTCGTCGCGACGCGGCATGTTCTTGGGTGGCTCCCGCTCCGAATGCTCGTCGCGGCCTTAGCACACGCCCGAGCCGGGCCAAACGCCGCTCATCGGCCAGCCGCGCGAAGCCCAATCGCCCCACCCGAGCGCGAAAGCCCCGCAAAGAGCCCCGAACAGCGACTTGACGAGCTGGCCGTGTTCCGTCATAAGACCGCGCTCCCCGTAGCCGCGCGCCGGCGTGGCAAGACGGTTCCGAGCCGCCTTCGCCTGGCTCGGCTCATTTGCCGAGTGCCGGGGCCCATAGGATCGAGTGCCACATGCCGAAAATGAAGACGAACCGCGCCGCCAAGAAGCGCTTCAAGGTCACCGGCACCGGCCGCGTGCGGCGAC